>DATGEL010000054.1 GCA_035310145.1 Dehalococcoidia bacterium | reverse complement strand
CGGGCCGGTGCTCGGCGGCTACCTGGTCGAGTACACGAGCTGGCGCTGGATCTTCTACATCAACCTGCCGGTGGGCATCGTCGGCTTCCTGCTGGCGCTGCGGGTGCTGCGCGAGCACAAGGAGCCGTACGCGCAGGGCCGTTTCGATGTGCTCGGCCTGGTCACCGGCGGCGCCGGTGCGGCGCTGATCCTCTACGCGCTGTCGGAGGCGGCGACGAAGTCCTGGGGGTCGGCCGATGTGGCCGGCCCCGGCATCGGCGGTCTGTTGATCCTGCTGGTCTTCGCGCTGATCGAGCTGCGCGTCTCGCCGCCGATCCTCGATTTGCGCCTGTTCAAGCAGCGACTGTTCGCCCTGGGCACGCTGATCACCGTCTGGTCGTTCGCATCGTACGCGGGCTTCATCTTCTCGCTCACCCTCTTCTTGCAAGAGTTGCAGGGGCACTCGCCGCTGGAGGCCGGCCTGATCCAGGCGCCGAGCGCCGCGGGCACCGGTGTCGCGCTGCTGCTTGCCGGCCGCTACTACACCCGCATCGGGCCGCGCAAGATGCTGGTCGGCGGCTTCTTCTTCGCCGCGGTCACGCTGCTGCCCTTCGCCTTCGTGGTGAAGGCCACGATCCCGCTGCTCATCATCATTCCGCTCATCTTCCGCGGGCTGACGACGCCGTTTGCGATGACGGCGGCGCAGACGATCGTGTACGGCCCGCTGGACAACTCGAAGCAGGGGCCGGCCTCCTCGATTTACAACACGATGCGCCAGGTCGCCGCCTCGTTCGGCGTGGCGCTGATCGCGACCGTGGAGATCAACCGCTTCAACAGCCACCTCGCCGGCGCGGTTGCGGCGGCGCACGCGGTCAGCGCGACGCCGGCGATGGTCGAGCAGGCGCGGGTGATGGGCTACCACGATGCTTTCGTCCTCTCCGGCGTGCTGCTGCTGGTTTCCGCCGCGCTCTCGCTGCTGGTGAACGACCGCACGGCTCGCGAGGCGATGATGCGCCGCGTGCGCGTGCCCGCTCGCGCGGAAGCCGCCTCCGAGCGCGTGGCCGCGACGGGAGACTGAACCGGCGGCTCTGCTGCCGTCCGCGCGCCGGCCACGCATCCCTCCGGCGGCGCGGCAGCGGCTGCGCGCTGGCGGGCGATGGGCGTAGAATGAACGGGCAGCGCACTTTGACACGAAGTGCGCCGCGGGAGAGCAGCAGATGACTTCCGAAACGGCCACGCCACAGCAGCCGGCGATCAGCTTCACCGAGAGCGCCACGGCCAAACTGAACGAGGTGATCGCGGGCTATCCGCGGCCTGTCGCCGGGCTGCGCCTGCAGATCGTCGGCCGCGGGCCGGAGGGGCTGGAGCACGTGCTCAGCATCGTCGAGCGCGGCGCCGAGCCGGCGGACGATGCGCAGGTGACGGTCGCGGGGCTGAATGCGCCGGTGTACGTCGAGGGGCGCAACCTGCCGTACCTGGGCATCGTGACCGTCAACTACCGCAACAAAGGCCCGAACATCAGCGGCCTCGAGTTCGAGAACCCGAGTCCCGTCTGGCTGGACCCGCTGGCGCTGCGCGTGCAGCAGGTGTTCGACACGCAGATCAACCCGGCGATCGCGGCGCACGGCGGCTTCGTGCAACTGCTGGATGTGAACGACGGCGTCGCCTACGTGCAGCTCGGCGGCGGCTGCCAGGGCTGCGGCATGGCCGACGTGACGCTGAAGCAGGGGATCGCCGTGGCCGTGAAAGAGGCGGTGCCGGAGATTCGCGAGGTCGTGGACAGCACGGACCACGCCAGCGGCACCAACCCCTACTTCAAGCCGGCAAAGAAGTAGCCGCGGCCCTTCAGCCTGCCGTCCGCGCCGCCTCGGCATGAACGCGCAGCAACTGCGGAATCGTCTCTGCAGGCCGGCGGCCCATGCCGCACTCCGTAGCGATGCCGAAGCGCGGTGCGACGCGCGCCGCCGTGGCCATGCGGCGCCGCGTGCCGGCCGCGCCGTCCGTCAGGTGCACCAGCCCCAGGTAGAGCTCCGTCTCCGGGTGCAGCTTCAGGTCGCGCAGCGGCGCGAAGTAGCCCTCGTCGTCGCGGCCGCGGGGTACGGGCAGGTGCACCCACTGGATCGGCCGTGCCACACCGGCGCTCACGGCGTTGGCGACGGCGACGAGCTTGCCGGCATCGGCCGGCTCGACGAAATGCTTGTGCCTGGCGTCGCCGTAGCAGAGGTGGTAGCCCAGCTCCACTCCCGCCGGCACGGCGTTGCCCAGCCGCACGAGGCGTTCGACGATCTGCGGCTCAAGGTCGGTCAGATGCGAAGGCAGCACGCCTTCCAGGACGCCGAACTCGATCGCCGTGTCCCACTGCACGGCCAGGTCGGCGGCGGGAATGGCCGCCGTGAGCCGCTGCAGATCGGCAAGCAGCGCCGCCTCGTAGCGCGGCTCGACGATGGCGCGGTCGGCAGGCGCCAGGAAGGCGCTGACCGGCGCCAGCGGTGTGGGCAAACTCACCTGGAAGCGGACGCCGGCCGGGATCGCGCCCTCACGCCGCAGCCGCACGAACTGCTCGTAGGACGCGCCCGCCGCCGCGGCGTAGCCCAGCGCAGCGAAGCCGATCGCGTCCGCCGCGACGCCGGGACGGAGTTTCACCCGCAGACCCGTGCCGTAGCGGGCGGGATCGGGCGGCAGCGCCTCGAAGGCAGGATTCTCGGCGAACAGCGGGAACTGCCACATGATCCAGTTAGCCCGGACGCCGGTTTCGCCGTCCGGCACGCGCCTCAGCAGCCCGCCGAGCAGCTCACCGGTCGTGCGGAAGACCTCCTCCGCGCTGCCGAGCGGCACGCTGCCCACAAGCAGCACCGGATGCTCGGCGACACCTTTGCTCGTCATGTTCGGCCTCCGCTGCGTTCCTTCGCGCCGGCCGGCTCGATCGTGAAGCGCAGCGCCGCGTGCGCCCGGCGTAGCGCCCCTTCGACCTGCGCCGGCTCCTCACCCTTGGCAAAGATGAAGCCAAGATACTCGCTGCCCTCCGGCAGCGGCACGACCTCCTGCCCACGATGGATCGAGATCGTGACGGAGACGATGCCCGGAACGGCCTCCGCCTTCTCGATACCCGCCACCTCGCGCAGCACGCCCGGCGCCGGGATGGGAATCATCATCACGCCCGAGGCGCTGCCCTCGCGCTCAAACGAGGGGATCGCGGCGCCGGTGGCATGGCGCAGGATCAGCTCCTCCAGCGACATGCCGGTGCCGAAGCTGAGCGTGCGCGAGCAAAGCCCGCCGATCGAGCGCGCGGCGATGTCCACCGGCCAGGCGCCCAGCTCGTTGAGCCGCAGCTCGGCGTGCAGCGGTCCGTCGCGCAGGCCGAGGGCGCGGGCGGCGCGCTCAGCGGTCGCGGCGATCTGCGCCTGCGTCTCGGCGGGCAGGCGCGAGGGCGTGACGTAGATCGTCTCCTCGAAGAAGGGGCCGACCAGCGGGTCGGGTTTGTCGAACAATGCCAGCACGTGCAGGCGGCCGTCCGTGAGCAGCCCCTCCAGCGCCACTTCTTCGCCGGGGATGTAGCCTTCGACGAGCGCCTGCCGGGCAGCGGGGCCGCACTCCGCGGCGACGTCGGGCTGGGCCAGCAGCGCCTTTAAGCGCGCGAAGGCCGCCACGAACTGCGCGGCGTTGTCGGCGCGCATCACGCCGCGGCTGCCGGAGAGCGCCAGCGGCTTGAGCACACAGGGATAGAACAGATCGCCGGCGATCTGTTGCGGATCGGCGTCTATGTCGACCAGACGGTACGGCGGTGACAGCACGCCGCTTGCCGCCAGCCGCTCACGCAGCAGGTGCTTGTCGCGCGTCGCCTGCACGGCGGCAACCGGGTTGTGCGGCAGCCCCAGCCACTCGGAGGCGAGCGCCGCGACCAGCGTGCCGCCGTCGTCCACGGGCAGGATCGTGTCGAGCGGATAGCGGTGGGCGAAGTCGGCGATCTGCTCGGCGCCGTGCTCCGGGTGTGCCATGTCCACGGCCAGCGCGCGGCCGGGCATGATCTCTTCCAGCGCCTGGCGCTGGTCCGAGCCGACCACCACCTGCACGTCGAGCTTGCCCGCCGCCTCCATGAAGTCCGGGGCGCGGTAGGTGGCGCTGGGAATGAGCAGGAGCACACGCGGCATCGTCGGCCCTCACCCCTTCCCCTCTCCCAATTCTGGGCGAGGGGCGATCCAGCCTGGAGCGTTCCAATCGGCTTACGGTTAACCCGACGCCCTCCGGATGGCTCGGTCCCGGATCGCCCCTTTCCCTCATCCCAGATCGCGCTCCGCGCGATGTCAAAGATTGAGAGAAAAGGGGCCGGGGGATAGAGGGCCGAAAGCCCGCGCACCCCGATCAGTGTAGCCCGTTTGCACCGACCTGAAATCAGGGCGCCGCGCCCCAGGCGAGCACGGCTTCCACCGGCAGAAGCAGCCGCGTGCCGTCACGAAACTGCTCGACCCACTCGTGCAGCTCGGCGCGCAGGCCGGCCTGCGTCTGCGCCGGCTGCGCACGGTAGAGCCGCGTGCCCGGCATGCGCCCGGCCAACACGTCGGCCCAGAGATCGTCGAAGTCCAGCCGGCGCAATTCCCGCGTGAGCACCACGGTTTCGACGCGCTCGAAGCCGGCCTGCCGCAGCCAGGTCCGCGCCACGTCGGGGGCAACGGCCTCGAAGCCCTCCTCACGTCCGCTCGCCAGGCCATGTCGCGCCAGCGCCGCCAGCAGCAGCCCCCAGCCGGGCGAACGTTCGGCCGCACCGGTCACGAGCACGCCCACGCGTCCGCCGGCGACCAGCACGCGGCGCAGCTCGGCCAGCACCGGGCCGGCGTCGGCGGCGCTGCCGAAGCCGAAGCTGCAGGTCGCCGCGTCGAAGCCGCCCGCGCGCAGCGGCAGGCGGTACATCGTGCCCTGCACGAAGCGCACGTTGCCGAGGCTGTGCCGGCGCGCCAGCCGTGCGCCCGCGGCCAGCATTTGGATCGAGCGGTCAAGGCCGACGATGCGGCCGAACGGCCCGGCCAGCGGCGAGAGTTGCGCTACGAGTGCGCCGGGGCCGCAGGCCACGTCGAGCAGGCGGTCGCCGGGCGAGACCCAGAGCTGCTCGATCAGCGGTTCGAGGAACTGAACCGTGAGCGGCAGCCAGCGGCGGGCGTACCAGGCGGCGTCTTCGGGCATGTGTGTCCCAGATGGCCGCGTACGCAGCCATGTTACAGATGGCTTCAAAACCGGCTTGAATTGCCGCTTGCGGGTGCGCGACCGCACTTGCACGCCGGTCTTGAAACCATGTCTCAGGAGGGCAGCAGCAGATCGGCCGCGCCCCAGCGCTCGGCGTGCGCGGCGCGCAGCCGCGCGAAGTGTTCGCGGTACTCGGGCGTACGGATCGGCGGCGTGGTCATGATCAGCGCGTCTTCGTTGTTGTCGGTGTAGTAGCGCCGCCGCACGCCGACGCGCTCGAAGCCATAACGCTCATACAATGCCTGGGCGCCGATGTTGCTGACGCGGCACTCCAGGGTCAGCACCGCTTGCTGGCGGCGCAGCGCCAGGTCGACGGCGGTGATCACCAGCAGCTCGCCGATGCCCTGGCGGCGCAACGCCTCGCGCACCGCGACGGTGACGACGTGGCACTCCTCCAGCATGAACCAGAGGCCGAGGAAGCCGACCAACTGCTCGCCCGCCGCGGCGACGTCAGGCTCCTTGCGCAGCATACGGCGCAGGCCGCGCACCGCCCCGCCGAGACCGCCGCTCGCCGGTGTCGCGGCGGTGAGCGCCGCGCCCGGCGCCGGCCGGCTGACCACGAGGTAGCGGGCCATGGAGTTCTGTTGCAGCTCGCGCTTGTAGGCCGTTTGCGGCCACATCGTGGGGAACGATTCGCGCTCGATCTCCGTGACCTGCGGGATATCGGCGATCGTCATCGGACGGACCAGGTACGGAGATGCGACCGCGGCCATCAGCACGCCTCCGCGCGGCGCCGGCGCTGCGTCCTCAGTGTAGCAGGAAGGGCGAAGGGCGCAGGGCGTAGGGGGAGGAAGGCGAGGCGCGTTGCCGGATTTGGTAGCGCAGCGATCACACTGTCGGCGGGCCGCGACACCCTGCCCGCCGGCAGCCCCTGCGCCCTGCGGCCTACGCCCTTAAACCTTCGCCCTTGATTGCCATCTCCTTACGTGAACGTTAGCATGGGGAAGACTCCCAAACAGCGCCAGTGTTGACGAGGCGTTTCATGCCGGTTCTCGTGCGTCTGCTCGGTTTCATGCGCCCCTACAAGGTGCGGACCACGGTGGTGCTGATCAGCACGTTGCTCACCGGCCTCTTCGTGCTGATGACGCCCTCGATCCTCGGCTGGGCGATCGACAATACCAACCTGGCGCCGGGCAAGCCGCTGGACAAGCTCGCCCTGGTGCTTGCGGGCGCCGCCATCCTCGTCTCCTCGCTGCTGCGCGGCATCTTCTACTACCTGCAGCAGTACCAGGGCGAAACGCTCTCCCAGCAGGTCGCCTTCGACCTGCGCAACCAGATTTATGACCGCCTGCAGCGGCTGAGCTACGCCTACCACGACAAGGCGCAGATCGGTCAGATTATGTCGCGCGCCACCCAGGATGTGGAGGGCGTGCGCTTCTACATCAACATGGGCGTGATCCGCCTGGCGTATACCATCATCCTCCTCCTTGCCGCCCTGGTGCTGATGCTGATCTCCAACTGGCGGCTGGCGCTCGTCTCCTGGCTGGTGCTGCCGCTGATCGCCACGCGTTCGTTCTACGTCTCCAACAAGATGCGGCCGATGTGGCTGCACGTGCAGGACGGCATGGGCCGCCTCGGCACCGTCTTGCAGGAGAACCTCTCCGGCGTGCGCGTGGTCAAGTCCTTCAGCCGCGAGGAGTTCGAGAGCCAGAAGTTCGAGCGCGAGGCCGACGACCTCTTCGTCTGGTCCTTCGCCACCAACCGCATCCAGGCGTTCAACCAGCCGCTGCTGATCGGTCTCGGCTCGCTTGCCATCGTGATCGCGATGTGGTACGGCGGCCACCTGGTGATCGACCGTTCGCTTACCATCGGCCAGATCACCGAATTTCTCGTCTATCTCACCATCCTGCAGATGCCGGTGCGCTCGCTCGGCTTCATGATCACGATCATCGCCCGCGCCCAGTCGGCCGGTGAACGCATCTTCGAGATCATCGACGCCGAGTCGGCGGTGAAGGAGAAGCCGAACGCCTACGAGCTGAAGGACGCGCAAGGCCACGTCAGCTTCGAGCACGTCAGCTTCGGCTACGACAGCATCAGCGCCGTGCTCAAGGACGTGAACATCGACGCGCCGCCGGGCGACGTGATCGCCCTGCTCGGACCCACGGGCAGCGGCAAGTCCACCGTCGTCAACCTGATGCCGCGCTTCTACGACGTGACCGGCGGCGCGATCACGATCGACGGCCACGACATCCGCGACGTGACCCTCGCTTCGCTGCGGCAGACGATCGGCATCGTGCAGCAGGACGTCTTCCTGTTCATGGACACGATCCGCGAGAACATCCGCTACGGCCGGCTCGATGCCACCGACGAAGAGGTCGAGGCGGCGGCGAAAACGGCGCGCATCCACGACTTCATCCTCACCTTGCCCGACGGCTACGAAACCTGGGTGGGCGAGCGCGGCGTCACCCTCTCCGGCGGGCAGAAGCAGCGCATCTCGATCGCGCGCACGCTGTTGATGGATCCGCGCATCCTCGTCTTCGATGACTCGACCAGCAGCGTGGACATGGAGACGGAGTACCTGATCCAGCAGGCGCTGGCCGAGCTGATGAAGGGCCGCACCAACTTCGTGATTGCGCAACGGCTGCGCACGGTGCGGCGTGCCGACCAGATCCTGGTGCTGCGCCGCGGCCAGATCGTGGAGCGCGGGCGTCACCAAGAGCTGCTGGCACAGAACGGCCTCTACCGCCAGATCTACGATTTGGAGCTGCGGGCCCAGGAAGAGGCGTTCGAACGCAGCACCGCGGCGACGGCCAACGGCAGCCACCAGACGGATGGGCACGACGAGTTCGACGAACGCGCCGCGGCGGCGGTGGACTGAACCCGCGCCAGCAGACGGGAGCGACCAATGGGATTCATGGGCGGCGGCGGCGCCGCGGGCGGCTGGAGCCAGAGCCTGACCTCGGGCAACCACGGCTTCCGCCGCGGCATGGACGGCTGGAACGACGACGAGCTGGGCAAGCTCTACGACGCGAAGGTCGTGGGCCGGCTGGGCAAGTACATCAAGCCCTATAAGTGGCGCATGACGCTCTCGATCATCGGCGTGCTCGGCTTCGCGCTCACCTCCTACGCGCAGCCGCTGCTGATCGGCCTGGCGATCGACGCGGTGCGCAAGGGCGACGGGGCGCGGCTGGACTTTCTCGGCGCCACGATGCTGGTGTTCGCTTTCCTGAGCTGGGGCTTCCAGTACATGCAGCTCGACAGCAGCGGCATTATTGGCCACAACGTGCTGCGCCGGTTGCGCATCGAGATGTTCGACCACCTGCAGACGCTCTCGCTCAGCTTCTACGACCGGCACGAGGTTGGCCGCGTGATGTCGCGCATCACCAGCGACGTGACCTCGCTGCAGGAGCTCATGACCTCCGGCATCCTCACCGTGCTGGGCAACGTGGCCGGCCTCTTCGTGGTGATCTTCGCGCTGCTGAAGCTGGACTTCACACTGGCGCTGATCACCTTCGCCGCCGTGCCGGTGCTGATCCTGGTCATGGCCTACTGGTCCAGGCGGGCGCGCAGCGCCTTCATCCAGGTGCGGCAGGCGATCGCCGTCGTCAACTCCACGATCAACGAGAACGTCTCCGGTGTGCGCGTGATCCAGTCGCTCTCGCGCGAGGACGAGAACAACCGACGCTTCGGCCAGATCAACCGCGCGAACCTTTCCGCCAACGTCGAGGCCGGGCGGCTCTCCGCCGTGGTGCTGCCGATCGTGGAGCTGGTGGTCGCCGCCGCCACGGCGCTGGCGCTGATCGTCGGCGGCATCCGCGTGCACGACAGCACGCTGCAGATCGGCACGCTCGTTGCCTTTGTGCTCTACATCCAGCGCTTCTTCGACCCGATCCGCGACATGGTTTTGCAATACACGCAGATCCAGCGGGCGATGGCCGGCGGCGAGCGCATCTTCGAGGTGCTCGACACGAAGGCCGAGATCGTCGATGCGCCGGACGCGGTCGAGCTTGGGCAGATCGAGGGCCGCGTTGACTTCGACCACGTCACCTTCGAGTACGTGCCGGGCGTGCCGGTGCTGAAGGACATCGACCTGCACGTGGAGCCGGGCGAGACGATCGCCTTCGTCGGCCAGACGGGCGCCGGCAAGAGCACGATGACCTCGCTGATCAGCCGCCTCTACGAAGTGACTGAAGGCACGATCCGCATCGACGGCCACGACCTGCGCACGATCAAGCGCAAGTCCTTGACGCGGCAGATGGGCGTGGTGCTGCAGGAGCCGTTCCTCTTCTCCGGCACGGTGAAGGACAACATCATCTACGGCCGCCTGGACGCCACGCAGGCGGAGATCGAGGCGGCGGCGGAGGCCGTGGGTGCACACGAGTTCATCGTGCGGCTGGAGAACGGCTACGATACGGTCTTGCAGGAGCGCGGTTCGAACCTCTCGGTGGGCCAGCGGCAGTTGCTCAGCTTCGCCCGCGCCGTGCTGGCCGACCCGCGCATCCTGGTGCTGGACGAGGCCACGGCCAATGTGGACACACAAACCGAGGTGATCATCCAGAAGGCGCTGAGCACGCTGCTCAAGCACCGCACCAGTTTCGTGATCGCCCACCGCCTCTCCACGATCCGCGACGCCGACCGCGTGGTCGTGCTGGACCGGGGCGAGATCGCGGAGATCGGCAACCACGAGCAGTTGCTGGCGAGCGGCGGCATCTACGCCCGCCTCTACAACATGGCCTACCGCGAGTCCGGCGAGGCCGAGCCGGTCAGCATCGGCGACTGAGGCCGCGAGCGGGTTCGCCAAGAATCGCAAAGAGTCACCGCTATCTGGGGCATTTCGCAGGCTCTGCCGGTGCCAGGGGCCGATTCGAACAGCCGATGCTGCGGTTCTCAATCGCCACGCGGCCGTGTTAGCCGGTGCTCTCTGGTGTCGGTTGGTGCCGTTTCCCGCGTGAATCGAGGGCCATTCGGCCGCTCCATGCTGTTCAGTGGGGCGCCGTGTCGCGCAGTTCGGCGCCAAAATGGCACCAGCGATGGAATGCCGAGAGCAGACCGGACGGGGTATCCGCATGGCGCTGAAGGCCAGTACGCTCACGACACTGAACAAGCTTGCTGCTGCATTGGCCGCGAAACCTGCGCCGCCAGAGGCAGGCTTGCGTTGCTGAGCATCCACGTCGCGGATGTTCGACCCGATCGCCGACTCAGACGAGCCCGAGCTGCAAGGACTCAGCCTTGTCAACGAGGAGGCAGAGCAATTCTTCGAAATCCTGACCTGGCTCGAAGACGAGCCCGAATCGGAACACCTCACACGCAACGCGATTGACACGGCGCTCTGGGAGCTGGTGATTGACCTCTCAGTTCGCTGGCGCACCTACCGGGATCTTGGGCGCCGGCGTCGGCGTGTCGACGCCTTCTTGAAGGCAGTCGCGCTTTCGCACACGGCCTATCAGGCCATGTTCCTCGTCGAGGAGCTCACGCTGGATGGCGCAGCGCTCGCCATCGGCCAAGTACGCTTCGTTCGTCTGGGTGACGATGAGGCCGCAGAGTGGGGAGCGCCAGCGGCGTTCAACGGCCGCGCCGTGGCCTTCGTGCCCGTAACCGCCGGGTCCAATACCAAGGCCGCAGAGCGGGCAGAGGATGCGCTACTCACGGCGCCTAACATCTTGCGCCTTGCCGCATCCACCTTTCCGCCAATCTCCGCCAATCTCGGCTCAGGAGCCTTCCTGCAACGCCGCGGCGTCACGTTCTCGGTGCGGAAGGTGAACCGGGAGGCGCCCGACGACTGGGTTCGCCACAAGAGCCGCTTCGAGCCCAGCGAGCTGGTGATGAGGGGAGAGGTCTACGAGCGCACGAGCGAGATATTCGGTCGCGTGCAGGCGCTCTTCCACGACGATTACCCGAGGGACCTGGCGAGACGGCTTGTGCGGGCAGCCGAGTGGATCGGCACGAGCCTCACGCGAGACAGCTTCGATGACCGGGCGGCGGCGATGACGCTGGACGTGTACGGCCATGTGCTGCCGGGCTTTCGGCGGGCCGTTGCCGATCGCCTTGACCGGCTCTTCGGCACGTGAGCGCCGTCAACGGGCGCGTTGGCGTCAGCGTTGGCGTCAAAACGCGCTGACAAGGCAAAATCCCCTCGGAAGCGCGGGGATTTAGGCGTGAATTTCGGTGCCAGGGGGCAGAATCGAACTGCCGACACTGCGATTTTCAGTTGGGTGCTGAGCGGCTACCGACGCCTATTCACGCCCAGAACCACGCTGAGAATGCTACCGCCGGCTACCGCCGGCTACCCGCGTTGCTGTCAGCGGTTGCTGTCAAAAGTGAACATATGGGTACGGCAACGCGCGAGATTCCGGCTGTCGCTGCGCCGGCAGAGGCGCAGGGCATCGCGTCTGCGTAGACTGGTGGGGATGAGGTGACGGCTGGTATGGAGCAGTCGGCGCCACCGTGGCAGCCGCATCCGGCAGATGCGCAGGCGTTCCGCACGCTGGCGGCCGTGCTCCGCCAGAGGGCCAAGACCGACCCGGAGGCGCGCGGCCAGGCGCAGGCGGCTGCCCTTGCCTCCTTCGCCCGCGAACTCGGCAGCTCCCTCTGTACGCCGTTCCGCGACGCAGTGAACGCCGTGCCCATCGAGTCCACCACGCCGGTGTACCTGACCGTCGGATGGTTTACGAACCTGGCCAGGCACTTCGGATTGCCGTACCCGCGTCTCTGGGGCGAACTGCTGACTGCCCTGCGTGTCCACGGCCCGGCATTTGCCGCCGCCGACGCCGCGCTGCTCGGCGGCCTGACCCGCACCATGCGCGAGGAACTGGGCGAGCGCGTGACGCTGCATCTGGCCGCAGCGGGGGGCGCGCCGTGGCGCTATACCGTGACGACGCCGGACAACGACCCCGGCACCATCCGGTTGTCGCTGCCTGGCGCGGAGTTGCCGCGCAGGCGGCGGCAGGCGGAGCTGACCGCGCAGATCGCACCCCTTTTCAAGCGGGCGTGGCGGCCGGCGAAGCGCGCCGGCCGCGCGGTAGAGGCCGCCGCTGGCTACCTCACGCAGACCCCAGTACCGGCGGGCGACGACGCGACAGCTCTGCTCGTGGTGGAGTTGGAGGCGGCGACGACTGCGCGTTTCACGCTGGACACGGCGCGGCGGCTGGAACGGGCGCGGGCCATGCTCGTGGACTGGCTGCTGGACCTGTTCGCTGCTCCGGCCCGACGCGGCGGAGGCCGCCGCCCCTCTTGGAAAGCCGCCGCCCACTGGTGGGCGCTGGCCGCCATCGCCGGGCTTTCGTCCGCCGACATCGCCGGCCTGGACAACGCCGCGCAGCATCCACTGGGCACCGCCGCCGACGACACCGACTACGAGCTGACCGACCGCATCGCGCGGACCCTGAGCCGCCTCCGCGCGCTGGTGTAGTCTCGCGTCGGGCCGGTTCAGGTGCATCGCCGCAAAAGTCGGCGCGAATTCTGTCCGTGCCCTGCCGGGCCATGCCCGGCATCCTGAGGCTACGGGATGTGACACGAGCCTGAGGAGCACCGCAGATGACCACCGCTGTGGCACCAGTGAACCGCCGGCACTCGGACCAGGCATTCGCGCCGCGCGCCTACCGTGCGTATCAGCTCCCCGACGTGCTGAACCTCAGCCGGGCGTACGTCACACGATTGATCGCCTCGGGCGACTTGCCGTCATTCACGGTCGGATCCGCACGGTTCGTCACCGCAGCAGCGATCGACGCGTGGATCGAGCGCCGGCAGCAGGCCGGCCAGGGCGCATAGGGCGCGCGAACGCCGGCCACAGCGGGCCGGCGTGAATCTTCACGCCCGGCTGCGCGACGGGCTGCCGACCATCGCGCGCAGCCGGGCGAACGGACCGCTTTCATGATCGCACAGAGAGCCGAACGCGCCAACCGGCCGGACCCGGCCATGATCCGCGAAACCCTCCGGCTCTTGTTCCAGCCGGGCGACGTAGCGGAGCTGCGTATCCTCAACACGCCGACCGCCCGGACCGTCAGCGGCTACTACGACGATCACGACCGGCTTGCACAAGACGCGGCCACGCTGCAACGGCGCTACGGCTGCTCCGTATATCTCACGCTGAACCCGCCGAAGCCGGAGTTGCTGTCGCGAGCGAACAATCGGGCGATCGAACGGGCAAAGAGCACGACGGCAGACAGCGACATCTCCCGGCGGCGTTGGCTGCTCGTGGACCTGGACCCACGCCGGCCTGCCGGGATCTCCGCCAGTGACGCTGAGCATGAGGCGGCGCGCGCCCGCGCCGCAGACATTCGTGACGCCTTGCGCGCCGAGGGTTGGCCCGACCCGGTGCTGGCCGACAGCGGCAACGGCGCCCACCTGCTCTACCGTATGGCCCTGGCGAACGACCCGGAGAGCACGGCCCTGCTGCGCGGCTGCCTGGAGGCGCTGGCCGTGCGCTTCGGCGATGCGGCCGTGGACGTGGACACGACCACGTTCAACGCCAGTCGAATCACGAAGTTTTACGGCACGCTGGCGGTGAAGGGCGACAGCACCGCCGAGCGGCCGCACCGGCTGGCGCGCCTGCTGGACGTGCCGGAGACGCTAACGCCGGTGCCGCGAGAGCTGCTCGCCGCCCTGGCCGCCCATGCGCCGGCGCCGGCGCTCATGCCCCGCTCCGGCGGCAGCTTCGACCTCGACCGCTGGATTGCCCATGCCGGCCTGATCGTGGCGCGCGAGGGGGAATGGCACGGCGGCTACCGCTGGGTGCTGCGCGAGTGCCCGTGGAACCCGGAGCACACGGACGGCTCGGCCTACATCGTGCGCTTCGCAAGCGGCGCCATCGCGGCCGGCTGCCACCACAACGGCTGCACCGGCAACGGCTGGCGCGAGCTGCGTGCGCGTTACGAACCAGACGGCGAGGCCGGCGCGGCGGCCGAACACGAGCGGACACTGGCAGCCACCGCACCGACCTCCACGCTGCCTGCGGACGCTTCAAGGCCCGCTCCCCCCCGCATCACCCGCGCGCCGGCCCTTATGGCGGCACAGTTCCCGCCGCAGCGGTGGGCCGTGCCGGAGATCCTGCCGGAAGGTGTGAACATCCTTGCCGGCCCACCGAAGAAGGGCAAGAGCTGGTTCGCCCTGGCACTCGCGGTTGGCGTCGCCGCTGGCGGCTACGTGCTCGGCACGGTGCCCGTTGCGGCCGGCGATGTGCTCTACCTGGCGCTCGAAGACGGTGAGCGCCGCCTGCAAGACCGCCTCGACCGGCTGCTGGACGGGGAGCCGGCGCCCGAGCGGCTGTACTTGGCAACAGAGTGGCGTCGCTTCGATGACGGCGGCCTCGATGACCTCGACGCCTATTTGCGCGAGCACCCGGAGACCAGGCTGATCGTGGTCGACACACTGAAGCGGGTGCGCCCCCGCGAACGGCACGGAGCCTCGGTGTACGGGCAGGACTACGACGCGCTGGCGCCGCTCACACGGCTGGGCCAGCGGTACTGCGTCGCCATCCTGGTGGTCCACCACACACGCAAGGCCGCTGCGGACGACCCGCTCGACATGGTGAACGGCTCCAACGGCCTCAACGGTGCGGCCGACGCCGTGCTGGTCTTGCGCCGGGGCAGCGGCAGCGTGGACGCGACCCTGACGATCGCGGGCCGCGACGTGGAAGAGCGCGAGCTGGCGCTGCGGTTCGATCCAGCGGATTGCAGTTGGACGCTGCTCGACCGCCTTGCCGAGCAGCAGAGCGAGACGCGCCGGGCGATCCTACGGGTACTGGAGGAGACGGACGCGCCGCTCACGCCCCAGGAAATCGCGGAACGGGCCGGCCTTGACCACAACGTGGCCAAGCAGCGCGCCTGGCAGATGGCACGGGACGGCCACCTGGTCAGGGCAGGGGGCGGACGGTACGCCCCTGCCCCGTCAGGCGATTACGACACCCCCCATAACCGCCGTAACCGCGTAACCGAGGCGCCCTTAGCAGGCGTGGATCGCTCCTCAGAGCCGGTTACGGACACGTCCGCGCGAGTGCGTGCCATAACCGCCGAGCGTAACCGGGCAGACGGTGCCGAGTTGCCGGCTTCAGGCGTGGATCACCCGCCACTTCCACCCTCCGGTTACGCGGTTACGGCGGTTATGGATAGCGTGCAGCACCGCGATGTGCTGAGCGATGACGCGCATGCAGCGGGTGATCAGCATGAGCCGCCCCCATCTGACTGCCCGCGTTGCGGCCCCGCTGGCGCAGCGGGGCCGCTGTGTCTGGCGTGCCTAGATCGGTACGGACGGCGCCGTACGGCCGATGCGCTAACAGAGGTGGCAGCGGCCTAGCGAAAGGTAGGACGAGTCCATGAACGGCATTGCCTGCGCCTTCATCGGCACGCTCGGTGCTGACGCCGAGCTGCGCTTCACCAGTGCCGGCAAGGCAGCACTGAACTTCTCCGTCGCCGTGGCCGAGAACCGCCCCAACGGCGACGGAGCCACGACCACCTGGGTGCGCTGCACGGCCTGGGAAGACCTCGCCGAGCGGCTCGGCGAGGCGCTGAAGAAGGGGGGCGAGGTCTACGTCGAGGGCAAGCTGAAACTCTCGACCTGGACCGGCCAGGACGGCAACCCGCGTACGGGCCTTTCCGTCTCGGCGTGGACGGTGCAGCCGCTCGGCGCCATCGGCCGGCGCGCTCCGAAGCGCACGGCGGATGGCCGGATGGACGAGTGGACCGCCGTGACGGCGGGCGAAGAACACCAGGGAGGGAAGTGATGGACGCGAACGAGTTGATCTCGCAGGCCGAGAAGTTGCGGCAGGGCGCCGCCGCGGTGCTGGGCGCGCAGGAAGACCGGGACGCGGTGGAGCAGGCCGCGGCGGCCGATCTGCGCGCCCAGGCCGAAGAGGCTGAGGCCCAGCGGCAGCACAGCGACGCTGAGCAACGGCGCCGCCTGGCGGTGGCGCGGCTCGACGTTGCTGCCGCCGACGTGCTGACGGGGTTGGCCCGCGCCGAGCAGCTCGCGGCGGAGCTGGCCGAAACGTGCGCGCACATCGCCGACGGCCTGACCGGCGTGGTGGTGCGCTGCGAGACCGACCGCCTGCCGCTGCCGCGTGCCGTTGGGCCCGGCGCAGTGCAGGCGGTGGCCGGGCGCATCCGCGACCGCATCGGGCGGCTCGTGCTGGTCCGGCCGGACTGGCAGGAACGGGCCGGCAGGCTGCTGTAAGCGGCGGGCCGGAGGTAGGTGATGGTAGCGGAAGGTAGGGGGATGAGCGAGACGTGCCGTGCGGCAAAGCGAGACGGCCGGCCCTGTCCGGCGCGCCCGCTGCCCGACTCCACCTACTGCTTCGGCCACGACCCACAAAAGGCCGTGGAGCGCACCGCCGCGCGCAAGCGGGGCGGTTACGGCCGCAGCTCGGCGGCGCGAGCCAGCCGCCATCTGCCTGAGCACCTGCACGGGGTACAGGCGCGGCTGCTCCGCTTGATGGACGACGTGGAAGCTGGCCGCATCCCGCCGCGTGCTGCCGAAGTCGTTGGTACGTTGGCGGGCCGGTTGATCGACCTCTCCCGCTTCGCCTACGAGTTGGGAGAGGCGAAGGAACTAACGGAGCGCCTCGCCGCGCTCGAAGCACAACTCACGGCACTCGCCGAGCGGAGGGAGGCAGCATGAACCGGGCGCAACTCAACCAGCGTTTAGCTAAGCTGGAAGCCAAAACACAACAGGCGCTTGCTGTGGCATCAGCACCGAAGTGGCATCGCGTGCTGACGGCCTGCGGCGGGTCGCTCTATGCAGCGTGGAACATCAGCGGTTGCGCCGGGTTTGAGGGTGAGTGGAAGCCGCCGATGCAGCGGTCGGACGAGGAGATCGACGCGGGCGTGGTCTGGTATCTCAATCAACGGGAAGCCTGCATCGAGCCGCCGAGCCGCCCTCCGGAGGAAGCGCGGGCCAGGCACGTAGACCGGCAGGTTACGCTCCTGATCGCTTACCTGATGGCGCACGGCGTGTTGCCGCTGCCGCCACCCCGACAGCCCTGCGTGCTGTGGCGCGGCGTCGCCGGGGAGGACTTTCGATCGAAGGGCTGGGTGGTGTTCGGTCAGCTTGGCGACGCGCCGGCCGAAGGGGAATGCACGATGTGCCCCTGCGCGCCCTCCGAGGAGATGCGCGAAGCGGCACTGCGCTGGTTCGATGAGCAGAATCAGGAGCAGGCGGCATGAACGAGCGAGAGGAACGCCGGCTGCGTCAGTTGGAGTTGCTGGACCAGCTCGAAGCCGTTGTCGAACCGCTGGTCGCGGTCGGCAACCAAGCTGCCGCCAGGCGCCTGCGGGCCATCCGAGAGCGGCGGGCGGCGCTGCTGGGCTGGGAGGCGCCACAGCGCCACGCGCCCGACCAGTAGCCGCACACGTCGGCGCGGTGAAAAGGTTTGCTGGACTCGGCGAAGCGCCCGGCGCGCTGCCGCGGATGCGCCGGACGAGGGGGCTATGACGATGAGGGTGTAATGCCCTCGTTCAGCCATGTAACCGCCGCGGCGATCTGCTCCTCCGACGCGCTGAGGGGCAACAATGTCACCCGCCGTTTCGTTGGTGCTGCCGCGCCCCGCGGCGGCTGAGCCGGTTTGGGTACCGAGCCAGACGTGGTAGTGTCTGCCATCGCGCTCGCCTCCGTCACCATCCGCCTTCAGTTCAACGACAAGTGCACGCCAAAGCCTTGCGCCTTCAGTTCATCGTGCTGGTAGGTCGGCCCGCCATGCGTGCCGACACTGAGTTGGTAGAACTTTGCGCGCCGCGAGAGATGGACCATGAATGTGACGATGCACTGGTCGGCGTAGCTGTTTTGGTCTGTGGCGTCAGTCGTCCCGGTGCCGATGATCGTGTCGTGCTCATCCCGCACCGTGACCGTGGCGTTGAGGATCTGATAACCGCCGTTGCACTCTGGCGCCGAGACGGTGCCGAAGAGCAGCGACTCCCCCGCCGTAGCGGTGGCTGAGCCGCAAGCGGCCGCTAGCAGCACCAACAACATTGCCGGGAGAGGGTGCAGAGAGCGCATCCACGCCAGCGGCTTCGCGGTGACCATCACTCGGCACCTTCCTCACTCTCCGGCCGGTTGGCGGTCTGATCGAGGAAGCGCACGAAGTCGCTTTCACGGACCCGCCAGCCCGCGCGCCGTCCCCCTGGGCGCGAGCCGCGCAGCTTGCCGGCGTTGAGCCACTGGCGCACGGTCCATTCCGTGACGTGGAGCTTCTCGGCGACCTCTGCCGTGGTCAGATAGCGTTCGTCAACCATCGTATCCATATTCATACTCGCCTGACCTCCTAACTTCAATCATTGTACTCTAAACATTGGCACATAATCTCATTACAATTTGTAGTCTATCATTAACTACTGTATAATAAGAGCGCAAGGAGGCCGGCGCCGTGCGTGAGACGGCGGCCGCCCCATGCGGAGACGGTGCAATGACCACCATCGCCCCGGTTCAGTCTACCGCTCGCCGCTGCGGTCATACGCCGGTCGCGGCGCAGATTACGCGCTACACCGATGGCCGGGTCTTCGCCTTGTCGCTGACGGCGCCCGGTCAGGTGTACGAGCTGCGCCCGACGCCCTCAGGCTGGCGCTGCGACTGCAGGGGCTACCAGTACCGCGGCTCGTGCTACCATGCCGCGGCCGCCGTCGCACGCTTCGGCGTCGCCTGCTGGCACTGCGGCGCGGCCGAAGGTGTCGAGAGCTACGTGAACCACTACGACGGCGGCGCCCGTATCGAGCTGTGCGCCCGTTGTGCCGGGCAGCCGTAACCACAGGAGCGAGCGCCGGCCGGCCAGAGGCAACGGGAGCTGACGGGCCGGCCGCCGCCCTGCACGACATACCCCCCGCGCGCGGACGTGTACCCCCGCAGACCGAGCCGGGCGGCGAACCCCGGCGCAGAGGGAGACAGAGACGTGACGTACACGCAGAGCGGACAGTTCCGGATCTACCACAGCAGCGAAGCGGGTTCACCGCGGGCGCACGACGACACCACGGGTGCGTGGTATTACGAGCCGGTCGATTGGGGCGAGGGCGACGTGTTCTCCCCCGGCTACGTCACCGAGGCGGCGGCGCTGGCCGCGGCGGAGCGGTGGGAGCAGCAGCAGGCGTGGGAGGCCGAGCGGGCGCGGGACGCGTAGCCGGTGCTGCCCATCTTCGCCAGTGAGGGGCGCCGGCCGGCGGACAACAAGGAGGAACAGTTATGGAATCCGCACGACGGGTATCGCGTGCCGGGCGGCGCGCCCGCGTGAGCTGCGGCTGCCCGCGGAGGAGGCGGCGATCCTGCGGCGGCTCTTCGTGCTGCCCCTGCCCGTTCTGGAGTTCGCCGCGGACGTGCTCCTGCCGGCGGCGATGGAACTCCATGCCGCGCACCCTCGTGCGTCCGTAGCCGAGCTTGCAGCCCGGATCGACGGGTCGATCCGGGCTACGCTGGAACGGTATCGCGTGGCGTACCCGAACGAAGTCGCCATGTTCTTGAACGCCGTCAGGACAGCACCCGGAGAGTAGCACGCGATGGGCAAACGCAGTGTCCGGCCCGATGGCAGCGTCGCCATTGAGGGCAAGAACGCGAACGGCGAAGGCAGCATCTTCCAGCGCAAGGATGGCCGCTGGGTCGGCAGCGTCATCCTTGCCGGTGACCGCCGCAAGGACGTGTATGGCAAGACACGGCAAGACGTAGCCGCCAAGCGCCTCGCGTTGTTACGGGCGAAGGCCGAGAACGTGCCGGTTCCGCAAGAGAAGACCGCCGTGGCGGCGTTCCTGGCCGGCTGGTTGGAACACACCGCCCGGCCGCGGGTGCGGCGCAGCACCTACACCGGCTATGAAGTGGTGATCAGACGCCACCTGACGCCGCAGCTCGGCACCCTGCGCCTCGCCCGGCTCACCCCGGTGGACCTTTCGCGCTGCTACGCCACACTTCAGAACGGCGGCCTCGCCGCTCGCACCGTAAGGCTCTGCCACGCCGTCCTGCATCGGGCGCTCGCCGACGCCGCACGGTGGGGCTTGGTGGCGCGCAACGTTGCGGAGCTTGTTGATCCGCCCCGCAGCAGCCATCTCGAACCGCGCGTGCTCACCATCGAGGAAGCCCGCCAGCTCATGGACGCGGCGAAGAGCGACCGCCTCGAAGCCTTGTATGTGCTCGCGCTGCTCAGCGGGCTGCGCGCCGGCGAGCTGCTGGGCTTGCGCTGGGCAGATGTCGATCTCGATCGCGGCGAACTGACGGTGCGCCAACAGCTCCAACGGGCGAAGGGCGAGTGGATCACGAGCGAGCCGAAGACGGCGCGCGGGCGCCGAACGCTGGGGCTGCCTGCGCGGGCCGTCGCGGCGCTGCGCCGCCGCCGCACACACCAGACCGAGGAACGTCTTGCGGCCGGCCCCGCGTGGCAGGACACCGACCTGATCTTCACCACGGCCATCGGCACGCCGATCGAGCGCGGCAATATTCTGCGCCGCTCGTTCTGGCCCCTGCTTGAGCAGGCAGGGCTGCCGCGCATCCGTTTCCACGATCTCCGACACACGGCGGCCACGATCCTGCTGGCGGACGGCGAGAACGTGAAGGCGGTGCAGGAGCGGCTGGGCCACGCGGCCGCGGCGATGACGCTGGACGTGTACGGCCATGTGCTGCCGGGCTTCCAGCGTGCCGTGGCAGAGCGGTTAGACCGGCTCTTCGGTTCGTAGGGGGACGGAAGCCGGGTTGCTGTCAGCGTTGCTGTCAGCGTTGCTGTCAAACCCGGTCGCCACACTGTCAAAGAGGGGCGCGTGGACCGATTTCACGCCTGCTACTCGGTGCCAGGGGGCAGAATCGAACTGCCGACACTGCGATTTTCAGTCGCATGCTCTACCGACTGAGCTACCCTGGCCTGTGCTCCCGGCCGGGGCACTCCGTCATTATCGACAAGCCGCCGCGATCGGGCAAGATCACAGCCGCGGCCCCTGAACGCCACGCCGCCGTCTCGGTCTCACCGCTCCTGGTTCAGAACACGGCTGGATCGTGAGCGCACGGTCGTCTAGCCTGCGCGGAGCGGCCCGCGATCAGTTGCCGTGCCGCGTGCGTCGCATTTTTTGAGGAGGTGAGGGTGAGGGGTGCGCTGACAGGCGGAGTCTTGCTGCTCATATTCGCTGCTTTGATCGCCGGGTGTTCCGGCGGCGCCAATCAGGCAAAGACACCGGCAGCCGGGACGGTCACCACGACGGCGGTGACGGCGGCCGTTGTGGCGTCGCCCGTCGCCAGCAACGCCGGACCGGCAGCAGATCGGCTGACCGCGGCGGCGCTCATCCAGAGCGAAGTGCCGCCCGGCCTGCAGCTCAACGCCAAGCGGCCATTTAGCAACCACGATTACGCCGCCGCGCAGGCGGATCCGGCCAGCTTCGAGCAGCAACTCAACGACGGCGGCCGCACGACAGGCGTCGTGGTGCAGTGGGCAGGGCCACAAACTTCGGCGGTGGGCCAGGCCACGACGGCAGGGCTGCTCGAAGTGCTCTCGCAGTGGCGCGACGCCGACAGCGCCCATGCGGGCCTGGCGACCACGCTGAATGCCGTGGCGAGCGGCGCCCAGCAGCCGGGCGCCGTGAAAGTAGACACCTCGCCCGCGGACCTGGGAGCGATTGGTGATGAAGTCTCGGCGCAGCACATTCACGTCGCCGCGGCGGCCGGCGGCGCGCCCGATCAGGACTTCTACATCGTCGGCCTGCGCGTGGGCGCGGCGACGGCGATCCTGATCGTCAACGGCTCGGGCGGCGCGCCCACGCAGGACGCCGTGCGCCAGATGGCGGTCACGCAGGCGGCGAAGCTGCACTGAACGGGGGCGGCGATGCGCTGGCCGCTACGTGGCGCGCTCTTCGGCGCGGCGCAGCAGTTGCGAGAGCGTCTTCAGCATATGGATGGCGATCTCCGGCTGGTCGCGCAGCGCGTCCAACAAGTCGAGCCGCAGCAGCGCCAAACAGCTCACGCTGTCCACGGCGCGCACCGTCGCCATGCGCGGCAGGTCGTTGAGCAGCGCCATCTCGCCGAAGGTATCGCCGGGCTTGAGCTGGTTGATCACCTGCTGGTCGGGCCCGGTGCCGCGCAGCACCTCGCAGTGCCCGCGGTCAATCACGAAAAAGGCGATGCCCGGATCGCCCTCGCGCAGGATCACCTCGCCGGGCGCATAGTTCCGCTCGCGGCCGGCGCGGGCGAGCCGCTGCAGATACTCATCGCTCATGCCTCGGAAGAGAGCGGCCTGGGCCAGGGACTGGGCAGCGTCCATCGCGTCCTCCTGCGTAGCGCCGGGCGTGGGCTTAGTCTAGCCGCCGGGGAAACGCTGTCAAGGTCGCTGCACTTTCGTGCGGCTACCGTGGCGGGGGCGCGGAACCCTGGCGGCGCAACTGCTTGTAGCGCCAGGAGGGCAGCCGCGGCGGCCTCGGCACGCGCGGCTCGGGCAACAGCCCTTCCAGCGGCTCGATCGTGATCGTGCCGGCGGCCAGGTCGATCGCGCGCACGATGTCGTCGATCATCGGCACCAGCACTTCACCGCGCGGGCCTTCCACCAGCAGCACGTCGTTGGCGCCGGTGGGCAGAAATTCGCGCACACGGCCCAGCTCTTCGCCGCCGCTGGTGAGAACGCGCAGACCGAGAATGTCGGACTGATAAAACTCGTTCGCGCCCAGCTCGGCCCGCTCGGCCTCCGGCAGCTCCAGCGGGTAGCCGCGCACCTGGGCCACGGCCTCCGGCCTGTCGATGCCCGTCAGCTTGACGAAGACGATCCCACGTTGCCAGCGGCTGCGCTCGACGGTGCGCTCGTGGCCGGCGAGCCAGAGGTGCGCGCCCGGCGCGAAGCGCTCGGGGAAGTCGGTGAGCGGCTCGACTTTGAGATCGCCTTTGAGGCCGAACGAGGTGAGGACCACGCCGACACCGACGAAACCCTCGCGCACGTCGGGCGAGCGCGGCGCCACATTGTCCGGCTTAGCCGCTTTCATCAGCCGATTTCAAGCACGGCATAGACATGTTCATGGGCGGCAGGCACGCGCAGCAGCGTGCGCATCGCCTGGGCGATGCGGCCCTGCTTGCCGATCACGCGGCCCATGTCGCCCTCGGCCACGTGCAGGCGCAACACCACGCGGTCGCCCTGGCGCCACTCGTCCACGGAGACGGCCGCCGGATCATCCACGAGCTGGCGGGCGATGTATTCGACCAGTTCTTTCATCGTGCCCCCACCCGCGTCAGGACTCGGCCGCGGCCGCCGGCTGCTCGGACCTGGCGGGCTTCTCAATCACGCCCTGGCTCTGCAACAGCCGCACGACGGTATCGCTGGGCTGGGCGCCCTTCCGCATCCAGTCCTTTGCCTTCTCCGCGTCCACACGCACGGTTGAAGGGTCGGTGAGCGGATCGTAGAAGCCGATCACCTCGACGAAGGCGCCGTCGCGCGGGGCGCGACTGTCGGCCACGACAATGCGGTACGACGGCGCCTTCTTTTTGCCCACGCGGCGCAGCCTGATTCTGAGCAATGCACACCTCCGGCGCGGAACTGAACCGCGCTGCCTTCTCTGTCGTCAACGGGACGCTAGCGGAACATGCCCGGCAGCAAGCCGCGGCCCTTGCTGTTGGCGAGCGTCTTCATCATCTGCCGCGCGTCCTCGAACTGCTTGAGCAACTGGTTGACTTCCGCGACCGACGTGCCGGAGCCGGCCGCGATCCGTTTCTTGCGGCTGCCCTTCTCGCTGCCCTTGCTCTTGAGCAACGTCTCCGGGTGACGCCGCTCGAACAGCGTCATCGAAAGGATAATGGCTTCCGTGCGCTTGAAAAAGTCATCGTCCATCTGATCGACGCCAAGCTGGTTGCTGATGCGGCTGACGCCGGGGATCATCTTCACCAGGTCGGCGAGGCGGCCCATCTTCTTGACCTTGCCCATCTGCGTGAGAAAGTCCTGCAGATCGAACTGCGCGGTCTTCATCCGCCGTTCGAGGTCCTTGACGTCCTGCTCGCCCATCGCTTCCTGGGCACGCTCCATCAGCGTCTGGATGTCGCCCATGCCGAGGATGCGCTGCGCCATGCGGTCCGGGTAAAAGGTCTCCAGCGCGTCCGCCTTCTCGCCCACGCCCACGAACTTGACGCCCACGCCGGTGACGGCGCGGATCGAGAGCACGGCGCCGCCGCGGGCGTCGCCATCCATCTTGGAGAGGATCAGGCCGGTGGTGCCGACGGCCTTGTGGAACTCCTCCGCGGCGCGCACGGCGTCCTGCCCGGCCATCGCGTCGGCCACGAACAGCACTTCCTGCGGCTTGAGCAGCTCGCGCAGCTCGGCGACCTCGCCCATCATCGCCTCGTCCACGTGCAGGCGGCCGGCGGTGTCGATGATGATCACGGTGGCGCCGATGCGCCTGGCTTCGTCGAGTGCGTGCCGGCAGATCTGCGCCGGCTTCACGTTCGTGCCCTCGGCATAGACCGGGATGTCGAGCTGGCGGGCGAGCGACTGGATCTGGTCGATGGCGGCCGGGCGGTACACGTCGGCGGCCACCAGCAGCGGCTTGTCGCCGCGCTGGCGCAGGTGCAGCGCCAGCTTGGCGCAGTGTGTCGTCTTGCCCGAACCCTGCAGGCCGACGAGCATAATGATCGTGGGCGGCTGCGCGGCGCGGTTGATGTGCCCCGGCTCGTTGCCCAGCAGCTCGATCAACTCTTCGTTGACGATGCCGACAATCTGCTGTGTAGGGGTCAGGCTCTTGAGAATCTCGGCGCCCAGCGCCTTCTCGCGCACTTTGGCGATGAACTCGCGCACGACCTTGTAGTTGACATCGGCCTCAAGCAGCGCCAGCCGCACCTCGCGCATCGCGTCGTCGAGATCCTTCTCGGTGACGGTGCCGTGGCTGTTGAGCCGGCCGAAGATTCCGCCCAGCTTTTCCGTGAGTGATTCGAACATGCTCGTTCCTGCCAGCAATTCGCCTGAGACGGACGCTCCCCGTGGGCCGCGCTCGCGCCAACCGCCGCGAACGCCGTTGACGGGGCACAACCCCGATGCTATGTACATCCTACCTGATTCGCCGCAGCGCTCGCCGGCTGGGCTCCGTGCCTCGGCGTACGAGGGGGTCGCAGCGTGACAGCCGACCGTTCCCGGTTACGCCTCGTCAACGCGCCCCAACCCGCGGCCGATGCGCCGCCCAATCTGCTCGACGCCGCCCTGCAGCTCGCCGGCAGCGATCGCGGCGCGATCGTGCGCCGCGCCGACGACGGCCGCATTGAGCTGCAAGGCTCCGGCCTCTCGCCGGAAGAGGAGGCCGCCTGCACCAGCCTGGCGCGGCGCCTCTGGCAACAGACCGTCGCCACGGCGCCGCTGGCCAGTACGCTCGGCGGCGGCACGCTGCTGGCGCAGCCGCTGCCCTCGTCCGCGGCGTCCGCGCCGTTGAGCGCGGCGCTCGTCGTCGCGCTGCCGGCCGGCGCCAGCCGCGATCCGGCGCGCATCGCCGCGCTGCGCCGGGTGAGCGCCGTGCTGGCGCCCGCGCTGGAGGCCGGCGAGCGCACGCGCGCCGTCGCGGCGCAGGCCGCGACCGAACGCCGCCGCGCCGAGCGGCTGCTGGCGCTCAACCATGCGCTGCAGGCGCTGGCCGACACCGACGACGCGCAGCTCGCCTGCGTCAAGCTGCTGGACGACCTGGCGCCGCAGTTCCCCGGCATCGACATGTGGGCCGTGTGGCTGCTGGAGGCCGACGACAGCCGCCTACGCATGGTCGCCAGCCGCGGCGAGTCGCGTCTGCGCACGCCGGTGCACGAGCTGCCGC
Source organism: Dehalococcoidia bacterium (assembly GCA_035310145.1). Taxonomy (NCBI): domain Bacteria; kingdom Bacillati; phylum Chloroflexota; class Dehalococcoidia; species Dehalococcoidia bacterium. The sequence continues at coordinate 63,827 of DATGEL010000054.1, read as the reverse complement.
TGGACACCGGCTACTCCTTCGACAGCGCCATCCACTCCGGGCAGCTCGTCGTGCAGAGCTACGGCAAGGGCGCGGCGCGCACGCCCGACGAGAAGCTGGCGAAACGGATGGGCATCGTCAGCATCGCGCACGTGCCGTTGAAGAGCCGCAGCGCCGTGGCGGGCCTGCTGACCCTCGCCGCGCGCACGGCGCGGCCCCTGCCCGAAGACGAACGCACCTTCCTGGAAACGGTCGGAGCGCAACTCGGCAGCCAGCTCGACGCGCTGCGCCAGCTCGAACGCGCCGAGGCCGAGAGTGAACGCCTGCAGGCGCTGATCGAGGCATTGCCGGTCGGCATCGCCATGTTCGACGCCCAGGGCAACGCCACGCTGTCCAACCAGGCGATCGCCGATCTGCTCGGCGTTGCTCCCTCGGGCAATGGGCGTCGCCGCGGCAGCGGGCATGCGTTGCTCACCGCCGACGGCCGGCCGCTGCCGCCGGAGGAGTCGCCGCTTTGCCGCGTGCTGAACGACGGCACGGCGCAGCTTGGCCGCGAGCTGGTGGTGCGCCGCGCCGACACCGGCGAGGACGTGCCGGTGCTGGTGAACGCGGCGCCCTTCCGCGACGGCAGCGGCCGGCTCACCGGCGTGGTCACCGTCTACCAGGACATTAGCCGGCTGCGCGAAGTCGACCGGCTGAAGGACGACTTTATCAATACCGTCTCGCATGAGCTGCGTACGCCGACCACGACCGTGCGCGGCGGCGCCCTGACCCTGCTGAAGCGCGGCCACCAGCTCGATGCGTCGGTGCGAGAGCAACTCCTGCACGACATGGCCGAGGAGGCCGAGCGGCTCTATCACCTGGTGGAGGACCTGCTGGGCATGCAGCGCGTGCAGGCAGGCATGCAACTGCAGTTGGAACCGACCATTCCCTATCGCTTCGTCAACGACGTGATCATCTCCCTGGGCGGGAGGGTCGGCAACCACGCGCTCACCGTCGACGTGCCATCCGATCTGCCGCTGGTCGATGCCGATCCAACCTATCTGGAGCAGGTGTTTCGCAACCTGCTGGAGAACGCCGTCAAGTTCTCGCCCAGGGGCCGGCGTATCGAGATCACCGCCGCGCTCGACGGCAAGAACGTGGAGTTCAGCGTACTCGACCGCGGCAGCGGCATTCCCAAAGAAGACATGGACCGCGTCTTCGAACCGTTCTACAAGACGGCGGACGCCGTGCGCACCGGCTCGCAGGGCGCCGGCCTGGGGCTCGCCGTCTGCCGCCGGCTGATTGAGGTGATGGGCGGCCGCATCTGGGCGCAGGCGCGCCCCGGCGGCGGCACGGCGTTTCGCTTCACCCTGCCGGTACTGCAGGAGGACGGCGCGGGGGAGTAGCGCCTCTCACTGAGGCAGATCGGCGTCGCGGCGCAGTCTCGTCACTTCGCGCGGCGCGAGCCGGCGATGGGCGCCGGCCGGCAGCCCTTCGAGGGTGAGCGAACCGAAGCGGGTGCGCACCAGCCGCCGCACCGTGAGGCCGACCGCCTCGCACATCAGGCGCACCTGGCGCTTGCGGCCTTCGTGGATCGTCAGCCCGAGCCAGACGCCGCCGTCTTCCGGCTGCAGCCGCTCGACACGGGCGGGCGCCGTGCGCCGGCCCTCTACCGACACGCCCCGGCGGAGTGCGTCGAGCTCTGCCGGCGCCGGCTCGCGATCGACGAGCGCCAGGTACTCTTTTTCGACGGCGAAGCGCGGGTGTGTGAGCCGCGCCGTCAACTCACCGTCGTTGGTGAAGAGCAACAACCCCTCGCTGTCCCGATCGAGCCGCCCCACCGGGAAGACGCGCGCTTTCACGTCGCCGAGCAGGTCGCGCGCCGTAGCGCGGCCGTGCTCGTCGCTGAGGGTGGTCACGTAGCCGGGCGGCTTGTTCAGCAGGTAGTAGACGTGCGGCGCCGCAGGCGCGACGCGCTGGCCGGACACGCGCACGTCGTCGACGCCGGGAACCGCCTTCGCCCCCAACTCGGTGACGATGCGGCCATTGACCGTCACGGCGCCGTCGAGCATCAGCCGCTCGGCCGCGCGGCGCGAGGCCAGACCCGCATCGGCAATCAGTTTCTGCAGGCGCACGCCTTCCCCGGCGACGGCGCGCCGGGGTCCGGCCGCGTGCGTGCCGCTTGTTCCGCGCTCGCGGCGGCGCGGCGCGTGCCCAGGCGCCGCTCGGGGCGCAGTCGAGTTCGCCGGGTTCGCCGGGTTCGCCGGGGTCGCCGGGTTCGATGAAGGCGTTGCGGCGGCGCGATGGCCTGGAACCCCCTGCCGGCTCACGTGCCGCGCCGGACGCGCCGGTAATAGAGCAACTCCTCGACCACCATGCCACCCGACGCGCCGCGCTGGCGCTGCAGGCCAGGCAGACCTCGATTCGAAAGCTGCCGCGCCAGCACGTGCTTGACCGCGAAGCGCAGCAGCGCGCCCGCGACGATCATCGCAGCGCCCTGCGTCAGCATGGGCAGCGCCGCCTCCCGCAGGGTCGGCGCCGGCGCCGCCGGGCCGCGGCGCACGACTTCGACGTCGAGAATCTCGACCGCGGCGCCGCACTTGCGGCAGTAGTTGTCGGCCTCGTTCAGCCGTGCGCGGCATGAGCGGCAGTGCATCGGCGACCTCACGCGCGGGGCCAGCGGCCGGCGCCCGACAGATTCGGCGCTGCGGCACAGCAAGTGTGCAGCGATTATAGCCAGCGCCCGTGGCCGGCAACAATTCACCCGCCGGGTCGCTCAAAGGCGGGCCAGCTGGCCACCGCAGCGTTCAGGGGTTCCTCCGCGACGATCCTTGTGTTGGTTTGGATCGGTATGGAGGAATCGAGCGGGCCTCAGTAGATGGGAGCAACCTGCTCCTCAGCCGGCTCTGCTCAACAGAACCACGCTTCGCTCAAGAAGGGGACCGGCGTTTGCGCGCCGTCGTGCGGTTGCCAGGCCGGCGCGGGCGCCGCGAGGCCCGCCGCGGCGTGGGCCGCCTCCCAGACCTGGGCGAACACCGTACGGCGGTCGGCGTGGGCGCCGGCAGCCGTGGCGATCCTGCGAACGACCGCGTACAGCTTGTCTACCCGTGAGTCCGGGTGCACCCACGTATAGGAAAGCGCCTGCTCGTCAAAGGGGCCAACCAGCGCCTGCACGTCGGGCAGTTCCAGCAGGCGCGAGCCTGCGGGAATCAGCAGGCGAATGGCGTACTGAACCGGCGCGACGTTGGCCACCAGATCCAGCTCGACGAGCGTGCGCAGAAGATCGAGGTATCCATCGAGCGTGGTCCAGGGCGTAAACGTGACGAAGGTGGGATTGAGCGTCAGCCCCAGCGTCCGAAAGCGTCGCACCACGGCTTCGAATTCGGCCCGCGTATGGCGCTTATCGAACTTTTCCAGGATCAGGTCATCGACGGCTTCGACCGCGCTGGTCACGAACACGCAGCCGGTATCCCGCAGCGCCGGCAGCAGCTCGGCGTGCCTGACCAGGTGCTCGATCTTCACGGTGACGTCGTAGGTCAGCGCTGGGAAGCGCGCGTGCAGGGCATCCACCAGGGGAAGCGCCTGCCGCGGCCCGTTAAGGAAATCCGGATCGCCGAAGGTGATGTGCTGCGCCCCTGCCGCCACCTGGCGGGCGATATCCTCCAGCACGACCTCGCGCGGCACCACGCGGAAGCGCCCATTGTAGACGGGCACGATCGGGCAGTGTCGGCACAGATGCTTACAACCGCGCGTGGCCTCGGTGTAGCCGACGAGCCGGTGATCGTCCGGCCCCATGATCAGCTTTGCGTAGCGCTCCAGCCCGGGCAGGCCACGGCGGTCTGGCGCCAGAAACGGCTGGCGAGCGAGGGAGATCACCGGTTCCTCTTGGGCGCTGGCCGCGCCCGCGGTCGCCAGCCGCTTGACGAGGGCGACGAGTCCATCCTCGAACTCGCCGCCCAGGATCGTGCCGGCGCCCAGCGATCGCAAGAACGCTTCGTTGACCGGCGCATAGAGGCCGTAGAAGCAGAGATGCGCCGTGGGATTGAGCTGCTTGACCGATGTCAGCGCCCGCGCCGCCAACCGCGTGGCCGTGTGCATCGGCACATAGAAGGCGATCAGGTCGGCAGCGGCGATCGCCTGCGCATCCAGCGCCTGCACCGCCAGGTCGAGACAGCGAACGGTTGCGCCGGCCTGAGTCAGGCGCGCCGCGGGGGACGCCAACCCGAAGGGCTGTCGTCCGAGCTCATAGGTCGAGAGGAGCAGAACGCGCACGGACTCGTTCGTTTCCCGCCGCCGGGCGGCGCGCGAGCGGCCGAAACCCGGCAGCGCTTCCCTTCACCATTATGAGCGCCGTCCCTCGGCCAGCCGCATCTCCACCAGCGTGGTGAGATCCAGCGCCTCGCCCGCCTGCGGCAGACCACGCTCGGCCGCGGCGCGGAGTGTCTCCACGATCAAGATCGGCTCGCGCAGGGCCCCGCGGCGGCGGATCTCGGCGAAGAGCGGCAGTTCCTCGCCGGTCTCGACTTTGAGCCGTTCCAGCGGCTGGCCCGCCGTGCCGGCCCAGAGCGGGTCGATCTCCGGCCCGCGCAGCGGGTACGTGCAGTAGGCCAGCGGCGGGCCAGCGTCGACTTCGGGAATGGCGCGGAAGATCGTGATGCCGCTGTGCTCGGCACGGGCGGCGATGAGCTGCCAGATCACGTCCTGCCAGATGCCGATCGGGCCGCCGGGCGCCGCCGGGTGCAGGTTGAGCAGGGGCAGCCGCTCGCAGGCGCGGGCGCCAAAGATCAGCATGTAGCCCGCCAGCACACCGAGCGTCGCGCAATACGGCTCGACCCGCTCCAGCACCGCGTCGTCGTAGTCCAGACGCCACCGCGGCAACAGCTCACCCTTACGCACGATCTTGCCGCCTGCCTGCTTGCGAAACGCGGCCGAGGAGAGCGTCAGCAGCGGCACGCCGCGCTCGCGCACCAGCGTGAAGAACTGGTCCGTCTGCTCGTCCTCGCCCGGCTCGCGGTTGCAGAAGACGTACGTCAGCTCTACCGGCAGCCCGCTGTCGATCGCCGCGCAGATGGCGCGAAACAGCGCCCGCGAGCCCGCCCCACGCCCCGTCGAAAACCAGCCAACTCGCAGCCGCCCGCTCAAACGCTTCTCCAAACCACCTCCATAGCCTCCCCCTCTCCAGCCGGGCTAGAGAGGGGGCCGGGGGGTGAGGCCACCCTACCGCGCCGGCCCCATGCCCAGCTTGAAGCGCAGCTTCGCCGCCGAGCTGAGCAGGTGCACGAACGGGCTGCTGAGCCGGCCGTGAATGCGGCCCTGCTTCAACGACTCCAGGAACCCTTCGGGCGTCTCGAAGTCGGGCATCTCCACCCAGGCCGAGCCGATCTCCGTATGCACGTGCGCGTCGGAGCCGGCCGACTCGAGCAATCCGTGCTCGCGGGCGAAGCGCAGGGCGCGCAGGTTGTCCTCCTGCTTCATGTTGCGCGCATTGAACACCTCGATTACGTCGACGTCGTCCACGATGCGGCTCAGCGCCGCCAGGCCGATGGCCGAGCCACGGTAGCGGTCGCAAGGATGCGGCACGCCGACGATGCCGCCCTGCTCGCGGATCGCGCGCACCGTCTCCTCCGGCGTCAGCCCCTTCGCGATCGGCTCCTTGAGGAAGTAGCCGATGATCTCGCCTTCGGTCGAGCGGATCTCCTCGGCGATGATGACCTTCAGCGCGCCCGCATATTTCGCCAGCCGCCGCACGGCGACGGCGCCATCGATGTTGTTGTGGTCGCTGACGGCGGCCCAGCCGATGCCGCGCGCGACCGCGCGCTGCACGTAGCGTTCGGGCGTGGTCCAGCCATCGCGGGAGAAGTGCGTGTGGCTGTGCAGGTCCGCGCGAATCAGCGGCATGCGCCCGGCCTCAGCCCGGCTCCGCGCCGGCCGGTTGGGCGACGCCGGCGGCACGAAACTGTTCGCTGAGCGTGGTGATGCGCAGCTCGGCGCCGTCGAGCAATTCGCGGCAGCGCTGCGCCAGCCGCATCCCCTCCTCGAACAGCCCGATCGACTCGTCCAGCGGCAGGCCGCCCGCCTCGAGCTGGCGCACCGTCTCTTCGAGCTGCGTGTACACGGCCTCGAAGCTCTGCTGCTCGCCCTTCTTCGCGTTCGTCATCTGATCTGACCGCCCTGCTTGACTTCGGCGGCCAGCGCCCCGTCCTGCACGCGGATGCTGACCAGGTCGCCGGCGCCGGCGTCGCGCACATGCGTCACGATGCCGCCATCCACGCGCTGCACCACGGCGTAGCCGCGCCCCAGCACCGCCAGCGGGCTGAGCGAGCCGAGCTGCAGCTCCCGCGCCTCGACCAGCGCCAGAGAGCGCTCGATCGCGCGGCGCAGCCGCTCCTCGCAGCCGGCGAGCAGCCGATCGAGCCGTTCGCGCGCGGCGCAAATGTCCGGCTGCACATCTTCAAGCGCGTCCACGAGCCGGTCGAGTGCGTCGCGCCGGTCGTCCAGCGCCTGCCGTGCCCAGGACTCCAGCGCCCCGACGTAGCCGCCCACGCGCATCGCCAGCTCGATCTGGTCGGGAACCACCAGCTCGCCCGCGACGGAGGGCGTGGGCGCCCGCAGATCGGCGGCGAAGTCGGCCAGGGTGAAATCCGTCTCGTGCCCCACGGCAGAGACCACCGGCACGCGGCTGGCGTAGATCGCCCGCGGCACACGCTCATCGTTGAAGGGCCAGAGGTCCTCTTGCGAGCCGCCGCCGCGCGCCACGATGATCACGTCCACGTCGCCGCGTTCGTTCAGATCGGCCAGGGCCGAGACGATGCCCGGCGCGGCGGCCTCGCCCTGCACGGCGGTCGGCGCCAGCACGATCTCGGCCAGCGGCCAGCGCCGCCCGACAACGGTGATGATGTCGTGCAGCACGGCGCCCGTGGGCGAGGTGACGACGCCGATGCGCCGCGGGAAGGGCGGCAGCGGGCGCTTGCGCGCCTCGTCGAACAGCCCTTCCGCTTCGAGCGCCTGCCGCAGCCGCTCGAACTGCGCGTTGAGCACGCCCGCGCCCTGCGGGTGCACGAAGTCGACGACGAAGTTCAGCTCGCCGCGCTGCTCATAGACCGAGACGTAGCCGTGCGCCAGCACCGCATCGCCGTGCTCCAACTTCATGCCGGCGTTGGCGCGCTTGAAGAAGGCACAGCGCATCTGCGCCGCCTCGTCCTTCAGCGTGAAGTAGATGTGGCCGGCCGCGGAGCGCGAGAGGTTGGAGATCTCGCCGCTGATCCAGAGGTCGCCCAGCGTGGCGTTCGACTCGATCAGCTCTTTGAGATAGCCGACCACCTGCTGAACCGTCAGGGCGAGCATAGGGCGGCTCCCGGCGGCCGCGCTCACGATGAGGCACGCTCCAGGTATTCGCCGGTGCGCGTGTCGACCTTGAGCACGTCGCCTTCCTTGATGAACAGCGGCACCTGCACGGTGAGGCCGGTTTCCAGCTTGGCCGGCTTGTTGCCGCCGGTGGCCGTGTCGCCCTTGAAGCCCGGCTCCGTATCCACGACCTTCAGATTGACGCTGGTGGGCAGCTCCACGCCGATCGCGCTGTCGCCGTGCGTGAGCACGTCGACCAGCTCGTTCTCCTTGAGGTAGTAGAGCGCGTCGCCGACCTGGTCCTTGGTCAGGGCGATCTGGTCGTAGGTCTCGGCGTTCATGAAGTAGTAGAGGCCGTTGTCCTCGTAGAGAAACTGCATGGGCGAGCGGTCGATGTGCGCCCGCACGAACTTTTCCGAAGCCTGAAAGGTGCGGTCGATCGTGTGGCCGGCGCGCACGTCACGCAGCTTGAGCCGCACCTGGGCGCTGCCGCGGCCGACCTTGTTGTGCTCGTAGCTGAGCACGGTGTAGAGCTTGCCGTCCAGCTCGATCGCGATGCCGCGTTTGAACTCGCCGGGGGTAATCATCCGGAAACTCCTGTCACGCTGGTCAGATCTGAGACATGCAGCTTCGGGGCGTTGCTGAGCACGCGGCAGCGGCCGTTTTCGAGCACGAACAGGTCCTCGATGCGCACGCCGCCCCAACCGCTGAGGTAGATGCCCGGCTCGATCGAGAAGACCATGCCCTCTTGCAAGACCGATTTGGACGTCGCCTTCAGCCAGGGTTCCTCGTGCACCTGCAGCCCAATGCCGTGCCCGAGACCGTGGCCGAAGTTCTCGCCGTAGCCGGCCTCTGCGATCACTTTATGCGCGATCTTGTGCGCCAGCTCGCCGCTCATGCCGGGCTCGATCAGCTCCGCCGCCGTCTGCTGCGCGGTGAAGACGATGTCGTAGATCGCGCTGAAGCGGGCGTCGGGCGTGCCCAGGAAGAGCGTGCGCGTCATGTCCGAGCAGTAGCCGTCGAGCAAGGCGCCCATGTCGATCACCACGCCCTCGCCCTCGCGCAGCAAATCCTGCCCGGCGCGGGCGTGCGGCATGGCGCCGCGGGCGCCGCCGGCGACGATCGGCGTGAAGCTTGTGCCCTCGCCGCCGTGGTCCTTGATGTAGTTCTCGATCGCCCGGGCGGTTTGCAGCTCCGTCCCGCCGGCCTTCAGCTGGGCCGCCGCGTGGTTGAAGGCCGCATCGCCCAGGGCGACAACGCGCTCGAGCGCGGCGATCTCGCCCGCATCCTTCAGCGCACGCAACGCCTCAACCAGGCTCTCGGAGGAGACAAACCGCGGCCGCTCCGCCGCGGGCATCGCGTCGATGATCTTCACGATCTGCTGATAGTCGGCGTAGCTCAGGCTCGCCGCCTCGAAGCCGAGCCGCTGGCCGCCGAGGCCGAAGATAAGGCCGGGAAGCCAGTCCGCCATCGTCCCGACGGTCTGGTAGAGGCGGAACCGCGGACACTGCACCCCGGCCTGCTCCCAGTAGCGGAAGTCGGTGGCGATCACGGCCTCGCCGGCCGTGATCAGCAGGTGACCGGCGCTGCCCGTGAAGCCGGAGAGATAGCGGCGGTTGAACGGGTCGGAGACGAACAGCGCGTCGAACTGCTGCTCGGCGAGCTTCTCCCGCAACCGCGCCAGCCGTGCGTCGATCACCTCGCGTCTCCTTCCGACATCCTGAGATCGCGCGCCGGGCGATTACCCGTTCCGTCGCTCTTCCAGCATGCCGATCAGCGCGTCCAGCGCCGCCAGGTAGCCCCTCCAACCGAGACCCGCCACCTGCCCCAGCGCCACCGGCGCGATCACGGAGGTGTGGCGAAAGCTCTCCCGCGCGTGGATGTTCGAGAGATGCACCTCGACCAGCGGCCGCTCGCAGGCTTCGAGCGCGTCGCGCAGCGCATAGCTGTAGTGCGTGAAGGCGCCCGGATTGATCAGAATCCCGTCCGCTGCGGGCGCCTCGCGTTGAATGAAGTCTAGCAGAGCGCCCTCGTGGTTGGACTGGAAGGCGACGATCTCCGCGCCGAGCGCGGCCGCCCGCTCGCGCACCCGCGACTCGATCTGCGCCAGCGTGGTCGTGCCGTAGACCTCCGGCGCGCGCGTGCCCAGCGTATTGAGGTTGGGGCCGTTGATCAGCAGGATGCGCACGAGTGGCCTCACCCCCCAGCCCCCTCTCCAGTTCCTGGAGAGGGGGAGGCTGCGGTATGAGCTTTTGAAATGGGTCGGGAGGAGCGCCCGGCGTGGGAGGCTTCCTCCTGGTTCCTATTTTCTGTTTCCTTCTTCCTATTTCCCCGTCCTGGCTGCCAGACGTTGTAGAACGCCTCGGTGTAGACCTGGCGCTGGCGGGCCTCGGTGACGTGCGTGTAGATCTGCGTGGTGCCGGCGCTGGCGTGGCCGAGCAACTCCTGTACGACGCGCAGGTCGGCGCCGCCGTCGAGCAGGTGCGTAGCGAAGGAGTGGCGCAACAGGTGCGGATGCGCCGCCAGTGAGACGCCCGCCTGCACGCCGGCCTCTCGCACCATGATCTGCACCGCCCGCGCCGAGAGCCGGCCGCCGTCGCGGTTGAGGAACAGCGCCCGCTGCCGCTCCGGCTTCTCCGTCGCCTTCGCCAGCCCGGGCCGCGCCTCGCGCAGGTAGCGCTGCAACGCCTCGACCGCCGGCACGCCGAGCAAGACCACGCGCTCCTTGCTCCCCTTGCCGCGCACCGTCATCTGCGCCTGCGCGAAGTCCACGGTATCAAGGTCGAGCGCCACCAACTCGGCCACACGCACGCCGGCGGCGTAGAGCAGCTCGAGGATGGCGCGGTCGCGCAGGCCGAACGCGTCGTCGGCCGCAGGCGAAGTGACCAACGCGGCGGTCTCCGCTTCATCCAGCACGCGCGGCAGGCGGTGCTCGCGCTTCGGCGGCCGGGCGCCGTTGAGCGGGTCGTGCGGCAGGATCTCCTCGCTCACCAGCCAGCGGTAGAAGGTGTGAATCGTGCTGACCTTGCGTGCCACGCTGCCGCGCGACAGCCGCGCGTCCGCCAGCGTGGCGAGGTAGGCGCGGAACACCTGCCGGTCGATGGCCAGCAGATCGCGCCCCTCTGCCGCAAGCCAGCGGGCAAACGCGCCGAGGTCGCTCGCGTAGTTGCGCAGTGTCAGCGGCGAGCGCCGGTGCTCGGCGGCGAGCGCATCGAGGTAGCGTTCGATGAACTCAGGCGGCGGCGCATCACGCTGCGCCCGCTCGGCCGTACGCCCGTCGCCTGTGTCCGCGGCCAGTTCGGCAGCCAGATCGGAGAGGACTGACCCCGTGGCGCCGGTCCCCTCCCCTGTTCCTCGCTGTGGCAAGATCGCGCCCCGCGAGATGTTTCGCGACTGCCTATTTCCTATTTCCTGTATCCTATTTCCTCGTTCCCGCCGCTACGCCGAGACCTCCAGCGGTTGCGCGGCGTCATCGCTGCGGCGCTGCTCGCGGTGGCCGCACTTCAGGCACTTGACCGCGTTGGCGCCGTCGCTTGCCATGAGGTAGCCGCAGACCGGGCACTTCTCGCCCGTGGGCCGCGTCCAGCTCACGAAGGTGCAGGTCGGGTAGTTGCCGCAGCCGTAGAAGGTGCGCCGGCCCTTCGTGCGCCGCTCCACCAGCGGCCCGCCGTCTTCGGGGCAATCCACGCCGATCTTCTTCTGGAAGGTCTTGGTGCCCTTGCACTCCGGGTAGCGCTCGCAGGCGAGGAAGCGGCCGAAGCGGCCCATCTTCACCACCATGCCCGAGTCGCAGATCGGGCACTTCTCGTCGGTGACGGCCTGCTGCTCCTCCTGGCCGGCGAGCGGCCGGCTGTTCTTGCACTCCGGGTAGCCGGTGCAGGCCAGGAACTGGCCGAAACGGCCCCATTTCACCGCCATCGGCCGGCCGCACAGCTCGCAAACCTCGTCGGTCAGCTTCATCAGCGCCGGCGCCCGCTCGGCCTCGTCGAGCGACTTCTGCAGCGGCAGGTAGAACTCGTTGACCACGGGGCTCCAGGGCCGGTTGCCCGCCGCGATCTCGTCCAGCTCCTCCTCCATCTGCGCCGTGAACTTGAGATCCACGACGTTGGCGAAGTAGCTGGCGAGCAGGTCGTTCACGTCGCAGCCCAGCTCCGTCGGCTTCAGCGCCCGGCCGGCCTTTTCGATGTAGCCGCGGTCGGTGACGGTGGAGAGGATCGTCGCGTAGGTGCTGGGCCGGCCGATGCCGTTCTCCTCCAGCGCCTTCACCAGCGTCGCCTCGGTGAAGCGCGCCGGTGGCTCGGTGAAGTGCTGCTCCGGCAACAGCTCCCGCAAGTTCAGCGGCTCGCCGGCGGTCAGCTCCGGCAGGGCGCGGGTGTCGGCGTCCTCGTCGGCGCCCTCTTCCGTGCGCTCAAAGTAGACGGCGCGGAAGCCGGCGAAGCGCAGATGGCTCGCCGTGGCGCGGAAGAGGAAGCGTTCGCCGTCCGCCGGCGTGGCAATGATGTCGACGGCGGTTACGTCGAGCAGCGCGTCAGACATCTGCGAGGCGACGGCCCGCTGCCAGATCAGTTGATAGAGCTTCTGCTGGTCGGTGGTGAGGAACTTGCGGATGCGCTCCGGCTCGCGCCAGACGGAGGTCGGCCGGATCCCCTCGTGCGCTTCTTGCGCGCCTTTCTGCTTCTTCGTGTAGCTGCGCGGCTTCTCCGGCGCGAAGCCCTTGCCGAACTTCTGCGCGATGTAGTCGCGGATCTCGGTCTTTGCCACGTCGGCCATCGCCGTCGAGTCCGTGCGCATATAGGTGATCAGGCCGACCTCGCCCTCGGCGCCGAGGTTGCGGCCTTCGTACAACTGCTGTGCCACGGTCATCGTGCGCCGCGCCGTGAAGCCCAGCCGCCGCGATGCCTCCTGTTGCAGCGTGCTGGTGGTGAACGGCGGCGATGGGCGGCGCGCCTGCTGGCGCTTGCGCACGTCGGAGACCGCGTAGGCAGCGCCGCGCAGCCGTTCGACCAGGGCCGTGGTCTGCTCCTCGCTGCCCAGCTCCAGCTCACCGCGCTTCTTCTCGGCGAAGCCCTGCAGGCGGGCGCGGAACGACTCGGCCGCGTCGCGCTGCTGCGACAGGTCGGCTTCGATCGTCCAGTACTCGCGCTTCTGGAACTCCTCGATCTCGCGCTCGCGGTCCACAACCATGCGCAGCGCGACGGATTGCACGCGGCCGGCCGAGAGCCCGCGCCGCACCTTGTTCCAGAGCAGCGGGCTGATCTTGTAGCCCACCAGCCGGTCGAGCACGCGCCGCGCCTGATACGCGTCGACCAGCGGCATATCGATGTCGCGCGGGTGCTTCACGGCGTCGGTGATCGCATCGCGCGTGATCTCGTGGAAGACGACGCGCTGATGCGGCACCTTCTTCAAGTCGGCGGCCTCGAGCAGATGCCAGGAGATCGCCTCGCCCTCGCGGTCGGGGTCCGTGGCCAGGAAGACCGAGCGGGCGTTCTTGGCCGCTTTCTTGATCTGGCCGACGACGTCTGACTTGTCGCGCGGGACGATGTACTGCGGCCGAAAGCCGTGCTCCACGTCCACGCCGAGCTTGGATTTCGGCAGGTCGCGCACGTGCCCGATCGAGGCCTTGACGTCGTAGTCCTTGCCGAGAATGCTGGCCACCGTCTTCGCCTTGGCGGGCGACTCGACGATGACGAGATGCTTTTTTGCCTGTGCCATGTTATTTCCGTTCGCACCGCGGCGTTCCCGCGGCGTGTTCCCCTGCTCTATGGTTCTATCGGCCGTCAGGCGGAGTACGCCTGCCCAAGCTCCCGCAGCCGGACGTACTGCATGCCGCCCACCTGGCGGACGTATCCTTTCAACTCTAACAACGCCAGCCCGCTGCTGACTTCGGCCGCCGAGAGCCGGCTGGCCCGCGTCACTTCATCAATATGCGTCGGCTCGACGCCGAGCAGCCCGAGCAGCGCCGACTCCGCCGCCCCCTCGGGTACCGCGGCCGCGAGCTCGGCCTGCTGAACAACCGCGGAGAGATTCAGCTCCGACAGGATATCGTCCGCCGTGCGCACCAGCCGCGCCCCCTCCTGAATCAGGGCGTTGGCGCCGGCGCTCATCGGCGAGTAGATGCTGCCCGGAACCGCGAAGACGTCACGATTGTCATCGGCTGCCAGCTTTCCCGTCAACAGCGCCCCGCTGCGCTCCGGCGCCTCTGTGATGACGACGCCGAGCGAGAGGCCGGCGATGATGCGGTTGCGCCGCGGGAAGGCATCCTTGATCGGCCGCGTGCCCAGCGGCAACTCGCTGACCAGGGCGCCGTGCTCGACGATCTGCCGCGCCAGCCGTTCGTGCGCCGCCGGATAGACGATATCGACGCCGTTGGCCATCACCGCCAGGGTGCGCCCGCCTGCCCGTACCGCCGCGGCGTGCGCCGTGGCGTCCACACCGCGGGCGAGTCCGCTGATAATCGTGATCCCCGCACCTACCAGTTCCGGCACAAGCTGCTCAGTGACCTGCTGGCCGTAGCGTGACATCCTGCGCGTACCGACCACGGCGAGGGCCAGATCATCTTCCGGCAGCAAGCTGCCCCGTATGTATACCACCGGAGGGCGGTCAAAAGATTCCTTCAGCAGCCGCGGATAGCGATCGTCGTGCCAGGTGAGCGCCTCGACGCCCAGCCGCTGCAGCGCGGCCAGCTCGGCCTCGGGCGAGATGCGCGGTCGCTGCGCTTCGACGGCGGTCACGCTGCGCTCGTCCAGCCCGGCGGCGCGCAGCTCGCCGGATGAAGCCTCCCACGCGGCCGCGAGGGAGCCGAAGGCCCGTTCCAGCCGCTCGTAGCGCGCCCGGCCGATCGTGGAAATGCGGTTGAAGGCGACCCAGTAGGCGGTTTCTGTCAGCACCATCTGAGGAAACAGAGAACGTGGCCGGCTTCCATCGGAGCCTTGGGCGGCCGCGGCGCTCTGGCGCTCTCTTCCCTGTTCCCTGCTCCCTGTTCCATAACTTGGCGCAGTGTAACAGCCGGACCTACAATCCAACCATGATCCGCGGTCGCGGGCCACGCGGTCCTTTCGGCCGGCCCACATAACGCGGACAGGGTGGTCGGGGCCGGAAGGCAAGCGCGGGCGCCGGATGTGCATCCGCAACCCGGATCATCGGCGCCAGCGCGCAGCCGCGGGCGGAGCGGCAGGCCGCGCCACGGCTGGAGCGGCCCGCATGGAGCGCAATCCCTGGCTTCGCCTGCTGATCGTCCTGGGCTGCGCCTTGCTCGGCGTGCAGCTCTTCCTCGTGGTCTGGCACTTCGGCGCCCATTTCGCGCAGACGCTGCTGATCTTCTTCCTCGCCTGGATGCTGTCTTTCATCTTGAACCCCGCCGTCAACTGGCTGGCGCGGCGCTGGACGCTGGGCCGCGCGGCAGCGGTTGCGGCGGTCTATCTCGGCATGTTCGGCGTCGTGGCGCTGGCCGGCGTGCTGCTGGCGCCGCCGCTGGTGAACCAGGTCGAGACGCTGGGCAGAACGGTGCCCGAGTATCGCCAGAACACCGGCAAGCTGGTCAGCGACGTGCAGGACTGGCTGCACCACCGCGGCATCAACGTCGACCTCAGCGGCGTGAACACGGAAGACCTGAGCAAGCAGATCGACAAATCCGGCGCCCAGCTCGCACAGAACGCCGTGGGCCTCGCGCCGAAGATCATCGAAGGCATCTTCGACACAGTGATCATCCTGGTCGTCTCGTTCTACATGATGCTGGACGCGCCGCGGATCACGTCGGCGATGCTCGGCGTCACGCCGGAGCGCTACCGCCAGGACGTGCGCATGCTCTTCGCCAGCATCGATCACAGCTTCGGCGGCTACGTGCGCGCCTCGGTGATCCTGGCGCTGATCTATGCCGTGGGCACCGGCCTGACCATGTGGGCGACGGGCATTCCCTTCGCGCTGCCCGTCAGCCTGTTCGCCGGCTTCATGCTGATCATCCCCTTCATCGGCGACGTGGTTGCGGTGATCCCCACGATCGTGATCGGCGCCGTGACGGTGTCGCTGGTCAACGTGATCATCGCGGTGATCGCGATGGTGGCCCTGCAGCAGCTCGTCTTGCAGATCCTGCGGCCGCGCATCATGGGCAAGAGCGTCGGGCTGCACCCGCTCTGGGTGCTGGCGGCGTTCTTCATCGGCGCCGGCGCCGCGGGCATCTGGGGCGCCCTGTTCAGCGTGCCGATCGCGGCGATCATCCAGTCGGTGGTGCAGCTCTACTACTACCGTGTCACCGGTCGGCCGCAGCCGGCGGCGCTGATGGCGCTGGCGCGCGAATCGGGCGCCGAGCCGTATCCCCTGCGCCGCGAGCCGCGCCCGCACGCCGACGATCACGCGGCGCTCACCGCCGACGGCACCGCCCCCCCCGACGATCGCCCGGCAGCGACCGTGCGCAACCGCGAAAGCTAAGCCGGGCACACACGCGGCCCGGCCCTCGCCACCCCGGGCGTAGCAGAGAGCCGGGGAGCGAGGCATGAGCCTCGCTCCCCGGCCGATCCCGCCAAATCGTGATCCCGCAGCCCTGAACCTGCTTGCTCACGCCCCCGGCTCGGTCAGCGTTGCCGAGGCGTTGACGCAGATGAACACCGCATCCAGCCGGTTCACCGAGGGCAGGTCGGTCGCCTGCGTGGCGCCGGGGAAGAACGCCTTGTACTTCGAGGTCGCGGGGTCGCTCAGCTTCCAAATCCCCAGCAGCGCGGAGGCGGGGCTGATGCCGCTGGCCACTGTCGACGTCGGCGTGTTGTCGGGGAAGGTCAACGCCACGTTGTTGCAGCCCTGCACGAGTTGCACCGTGCGCGGACCGGTCGAGCCGCCGCCGCCGATCGACACGACCGCCGTCGCCGCCACGGCCACGCCGGTCGTGTCGGTCGCCGTAAGCGTCAGCGTGTAGCTGCCGCTGCTGGCATAGGTGTGGCTCGCGGTCTGGCCCGTCGCGGTGCCGCCGTCGCCGAAAGCCCAGACGTACGAGGTGATCGTGGCGCCCGGGTTGGTCGTCGTGGCCGTGCCGGTGAAGTTGATCGCCGTCCCGGCCGTGCCCGTGTAGGGCCCGCCCGTGTTGACGGTAACGCCGCGCTCGCTGTTCTGGCCGATGGTCGCCGTGCCCGAGCCGCCGCTGCTGGAGCCGGAACCGCCGATCGTCGCGGTCGTCGTGTTCGACGACGACTGGCCCGAAGAATCGGTCACCGTCAACGTCACGGTGAAGGTACCGGCGGCGGTGTAGGCGTGTTGCACCGACTGGCCGGTGCCCGTGCCGCCGTCGCCGAAGTTCCAGGTGTAGCTGGTGATCGACGCGCCGGCGTTCTGTGTGGTCGCGAAGCCGCCGAAATTGATCGCCTGGTTGACGGCGCCGGTGTACGGCCCGTTCGGCGCCACCTGGATCTTCGGGTTGGTGCTGCCGCCGGTGCCGCCGCTGCCGCTGCCGCTGACGACGACCGACGACGTGCCGCAGTTCGTGTGTCCCTGGTTGTCGGTCACGGTCGCCGTGACGCTGTAGGTGTTGCCCGAGGAGTAGCTGTGCGACGCCGTATTGGAGGCGGTGGCCGCCTGCGTCGTCCCGTCGCCGAAGTTCCAGGCGTAGGTCTGCGGTGTGCCGCCGCTGACCACGGCGACAAAGGTCACAACCTGGTTCACGCTGGCGCTCGCCGGCTGAGCGATCACCTGCACGCCGAGCGGATTGCCGGTCACGGGGTTCGGCGTACAGGCGCCTGTGCCGCCGCTGCCCTGCCCGATCGTCACCGAGAAGGTCGATGCGCCGGAGTCGCTGGACGGGGCGCAGCTATCGGTGGCGATCACGTAGCCGGCGCCGGTGGTGGTGAAGGCGTAGGAGATCGTGGGGCCGGTGCCGATCTGGGCGTTATTGAAGGACCAGGAAAAGGTGGTGGTCGTCGCGCAGGAGGCGCCGGAAGCCACCGCCCCGAGCTGGATCAACTGGCCCGCGGCGGCGGTGATCGTGTAGTTCGGCGCGTTGCCGCTCACGCCCACGCCGGAGATCGACACCGTAAGCGTGGCGGCCCGCGCGGGCGCCGCGGCCCGCACCCCGGCGGCGAGCAACACGATCGCCGGCAGCAGCAACGCCGTCCGTCGCAGCCACGCGCGCGGGACACCGGCGGCGGCCCGCCGGAGTGCCTGTCCCTGCCTCATTCGTCTCCTCCTGGTTCAGATCGGCGCCACGCGCCCGCGCGGGGCATGAGGGCCAGCCGCATTCCAGACCATCCGAGCCCGCGGCAGATACGCACCAGTTATAGCATAACAAGCGGTCGAGACAAGGGTGTTCTGACACCTTCGCCCGGATTGTAGACAAACGCCGCCGCGGTCGGGGATCATACCGCTGGAGTAGATTGCGGAGATGGCCGTGACCGACGAGCGGGAGGCAAGCGCCCAGGCGCGGTTTGCCAGCGTGCAGGCGCTGCTGGCCGCGCGGGAGCGCGCCCTTTCGCCCTTCGCCGCACGCAGCGCCAGCAGCCGCGGCCGCGAGCGTCCCGAGCCGCCCTCGCTGCTGCGCACGGAGTTCCAGCGCGACCGCGACCGCATCCTGCACTCGAAGGCGTTTCGGCGGCTGAAGCACAAGACGCAGGTCTTCATCGCCCCCGCCGGCGACCACTACGTCACACGCATGACGCACACGCTGGAAGTGGCGCAGATCGCGCGCACGATCGCGCGGGCGTTGAACCTGAACGAAGATTTAACGGAAGCGATCTCGCTGGCGCACGATATCGGCCACGCCCCCTTCGGCCACGCCGGCGAAGAGGCGCTGGCCGAGTTGTTGGGCGTGAGCTGGCGCCACAATGAGCAGGGCGCCCGCGTGGTGGAGAAGCTGGAGAACGACGGCCGCGGCCTCAACCTCACCTGGGAGGTGCGCGAGGGTGTGATCAAGAGCTCGAAAGTGCGCAAGGACATCTTCGCGGAGGCCTGGGGCACCGCCTCCACGCTGGAAGGTCAGATCCTCAAGATCGCCGACGCCGTCGCCTACCTCAATCACGACATTCTCGACGCGATCCGCGCCGGGATGCTCTCGGAGGACGCGCTGCCGCGCGAGGTGCATCGCGTGCTCGGCGCCAGCCACTCCGAGCGGATCAGCACGCTCGTCAACGACATCGTGCTCGCCTCCTGGGCCGCCACCGGCGAAGTCGCCGGCGTGACGGAGCCGCGCATCGCCATGAGCGACGAGGTGCGCGCCGTCACCAACGCGCTGCGTGAGTTCATGTTCGAGCACGTCTATCTGCTGGAAGACCGCCAGGCCGAGGTGCGGCAGGCGCGCGAGATTCTCGGCTTTCTCTTCGAGTATTACGTCGAGCATCCCGAGGAACTGCCCGAAGGCTTCTCGCTGCCCGACGACCCGCTTCGCCTGCGTGTGGCAGACTACATCTCGGGTATGACCGATCCGTTCGCCATTCGCCTGGCCGCGGGCATGGGCTGCGAGGCGGCGCAGCAGTGGCAGAGCCGCACCGTGCTTCCCTGAATCACTGCCGTTTCAGCCCATCTCGCGGCACTTCGCGGCCGAGGGCCATTCGTGACCGTCGCCCAACAGCGTATCCTGCTCGTCCTCGGCGGCGTAGTCGGCATTCTCGCCGTCTTCCTGATCGCGATTCTCCTCGTCGGCGCCGGCGGCGGGCACAACGCGCCGCCGGTGCACGTGGTCACGCAGAGTTCAACGCCTTCTGCTACGCCGACGCCCACGGCTGCCGCCACGAGCACGGCGGCAAGCCCCACGCCCTCCGGGATCAGCGCCCGCACGCGCGGCGCCGTCTCCGTCTTCGCCAGTCCCGATCCGCGCGCCGCCGTCGTGGCACGGCTGCCCGGCGGTCTGACCCTGGCGGTGGCCGGCCGCAGCGACGACGACCAGTGGTTGCTGGTCAACTTCAGCACGCAGCAGGGCGCGCCCAGCAACGGCACCGGCTGGCTGCAGGCCAGCGGCGTCGAAGTCAACGGCGACCTCGCGCAGGCGCCGATTCTCAGCTCGGCCGAAACGCCTTCGCCGTCACCAAGTCCGTCCCCGTCTCCATCGCCGTCGCCATCCCCTTCGCCCACGCCCTCGCCGAGCCCAATGCCAACGCCAGGCCCCGCGCCCACCCGGCCGAGCGCCGAGCTTCCGGACCTGGTGCTGCGCGACTTCAGCGTGTTGCAGAACGGCGCCGGCGCGGGCTCGCTCGTGGTCGAAATCGGCAACGCTGGTCGGGCGGCGCTTTCGCGCCAGCCGGTCGAGCTGATTGGGGTCGATCAGACCGGCGCTACGGTCTTCGACCTGACGACGGGACCGCTGAGCATCGAGCCGGGCGCCCTGCAGGAGATCCGCACGGCCTACAGGCCCACGGGCCGCACGATGCTGACGGTCGTGATCAACCCCAATCACACGATCGCCGAGTCCGACGCGCCGCCGGGCTTTCCCGACACCAATAATTCGTTGACCAAGGCCGTGTTTCCACCGAACCCGTAACTTTTCGCACCCTCACGGTGTTACTACGGGTGAGGGATGCTGCGTGAGCGACAACGCCGTCGAAACGGTGCGCGGGCAGGTGGATATCGTCGAGCTGATCGGCGAGCAGGCGCGGCTGCTGAAGGCGGGCCGCACCTTCAAGGCGCTGTGCCCGTTCCACAACGAAAAGACGCCCTCGTTCGTGGTCAATCCCGAGCGCCAGACCTGGCGCTGCTTCGGGCAGTGCGCCGACGGCGGCGACGTCTTCAGTTTCGTGATGAAGCGCGACGGTGTGGACTTCGTCACGGCGCTGCGCACGCTTGCCGAGCGCGCCGGCGTGGAACTCGGCCGCGGGCCGGACCCGGTGGCGCAAGCGGCGCACGAGCGGTTGTTCGCCGCGAACGAGGCGGCGATCGCCTATTTCAGCCAGGCGCTCGCGGGCAGCAGCGCCGGCGCCGAGGCGCGCGAGTACGTGGCGCGGCGCGGCTTCGACGCGGCGGCGATCGCCGGCTTCGAGCTGGGCTTCGCGCCGGAGGGCTGGGACAACCTGCGCGGCTACCTGCTGGGCAAGGGCTTCCGCGAGGAGGAGCTGCTCGAAGCGGGCCTGCTGACGATCGGCGAACACGGCTCGCCCTACGATCGCTTCCGCCGCCGGCTGATCTTCCCGATCCGCGACGAGCGCGGCCGTGCCGTCGGCTTCGGCGGCCGGGCGCTGGACGACGCGAAGCCGAAGTACCTGAACACGCCGCAGACGCCGCTGTTCGACAAGGGCGGGCTGCTGTTCGCGCTCGACCGGGCGCGCGAGGCGATCCGCGAGGCGGGCGAGGCCGTGGTTGTCGAAGGCTATGTGGACGCGATCACGGCGCACCAGTTCGGCTACAAGAACGTCGTCGCCACGCTGGGCACGGCGCTGACGCCGCGCCACATTCAACTGCTGCGCCGGCTCACCCGCCGCGTGACGCTGGCGATGGACGCCGACACGGCAGGCATCGAGGCGGCGATGCGCGGCGAGGAGGTCGCTCGTGAAGCCACGGGCGACGGCGAGCGCGGCGACGACATCGTGCGCTGGGACGGGCTGGTGCAGCACCAGGCGCGCTCGCCCGTCGAAGTCCGCGTCTTCACCGTGCCCTCGGGCAAGGATCCGGACGAGGCGATCCGCGAGACGCCTGAGGGCTGGACGGCCTGGGTCGGCGGCGCGGTCTCGCCGTTCGATTTCCG
This sequence comes from Dehalococcoidia bacterium, assembly GCA_035310145.1. NCBI lineage: Bacteria > Bacillati > Chloroflexota > Dehalococcoidia > Dehalococcoidia bacterium. The sequence continues at coordinate 42,877 of DATGEL010000054.1, read as the reverse complement.
CCTGCGGCAGGAGCTGGCCCGCACCACTATGAGCGATCCGCGCGCCCGCATCGAGCTGGCCGACCGCCTGCTGCCGCTGTTGCTGAAGATCGACGATCCGGCGCTGCAGGCGGCCTATCTCTCGCGGCTGGCGCAGGAGGCCTCGGTTCCCGAGCAGACGCTGGCGCTGCACCTGCACGAGCTGACGCCGCGCAAAGATCGCGGCCAGCGTATCGTAGTTCGCGAACGTGTGCGGGATGCGCGGCCAGTCGACGAGCCGGCCGAGGCAGAGCCGGCGGTTCCGGCAGCGCGGCCCGATCCGGTCGAGGCGTTCGTGCTGGCCCTGCTGCTGCGCGTCCCCGAGCTGCGGCAGAGCGGCGAGGCGCTGGAGCCAGGACTGTTTCAGCGGTCCGTCTACCGCAGCCTCTTCGCCCTGTGGCTGGAGGCGCCCGAACTCGTGGATGAGCGCGTGCCCGTCGAACTGCGGCCGGCGCTGGATGAGTTGCGGCGGCAGAACCTGGCCGCCTTCACGCCGCTGAACGCCGAGCCCGCGCTGGCCGATGCCGCCGCAAAGCTGCGCCACCGCGCGTTGATCGAGCAGAAGCGGCTGCTGGACGCGGAGCTGGCCGACGTGCAGAGCCAGATCGACGAGGGCGCAGCCTTCCGGCTGATGCAGCAGTTGGCCGAGGCGGCGGAGACGCCGGACCTGGCCGACGTGCCCGAGCCGGTGATCGCGCACACCAACCACCTGCGCGCCAACCACTATTTGAGCCGCGAGGCGCTGACCGTGGAGTGGGAGCTGCGCACCGGCCAACTGCCGCGCTGGGCCGCCGCTGAACCGGAGAGCGACGCGACGGCGTATTGACGTACGAGCGACAATAGCTTCCCCTGGCGAGACGCCGCAGGCGCGGCGGGCGCGTCACTTGAACGGATGAACGGGTCGAACAGCTGAACGACGACATACGAGAGATCACGGAAGACGGCCTGCAGCGAGCGGCTGGAACGAGAGGCGAGGAACAGATGGCAAAGAACAACACCACCGCGCGGGGCGAGACCGCCCTGGCCCGGCCGGCCCGGTCAACCAGCAACGGCGCTGCGAACGGCAAGAACGGCCACGCCGCCGCCACGCCCGAGCAGGCGCTGGTTGCGGCCGGCGCGGCAACCGCGGCGGAACCGGGTTCGGCCGTCGGCGCGGCGCTGACGCGCGCGGCACGCCAGGCCTCGCTGGCGCCGTTGGACGAGGTGGCCGAGCCGGAGATCGCGGCGAAGCTGGAAGAGGAAGAAGAGGAAGAACCGGAAAAGGATCTCGAGGCCGGCCTGCCCGCCGAGGAGCAGGAGGGCATCGACGACCCGGTGCGCATGTACCTGCGCGAGATCGGCAAGGTCTCGCTGCTCTCCGCCGACGATGAGAAGCGGCTCGCGCGGCAGATGGAGGAGGGCAAGCACCTGCTGCGCCTGGCCGACACCTGGCAGATGAGCATGGGCCGCGTCGCCGGCTCGTCCGAGATCGGCTACATGCTCTTCATGGAGGTGGACGAGCTGCGGCCGATCATGCAGTCGATCTGCGAATACGCCGCCGTTGTGGAGACCGATCTCGCCGGCATCATCGGCAGCGCGGCCTTCCGCAAGGTCGTGGACGCCGAGATGGACCCCGAGGCCGCCGAAAAGGTACGCCAGGACCACGGCTACCCCAACGACGAGCAACTGATCGCCGAGCACAAGATCGTGCAGCTCTCGATCGTGACGCATATCCTCAACCCCGAGCTGGTGCGCCAAACCGAGGCGACCTTGCCGGAGGGCACGGCGATCCTGCCGCCGCCCGACGGCCTGGCGCAGCGCATCGCCGCTACGCCGGACGTGCTGCGCCAGTACGCCGACCTCTTCCGCCGCATCGACGACGAAGGGCGCAAGGCGGAGAAGCGGCTGACCGAGGCGAACCTGCGGCTTGTGGTGTCGGTGGCGAAGAAGTACATCGGCCGCGGCATGTCGCTGCTGGACCTGATCCAGGAAGGGAACATCGGCCTGATCCGCGCGGTGGAGAAGTTCGACTACCGCAAGGGCTACAAGTTCAGCACCTACGCAACCTGGTGGATCCGCCAGGCGATCACCCGCGCCATCGCCGACCAGGCGCGCACGATCCGCATCCCCGTGCATATGGTGGAGACGATCAACAAGCTCGTGCGCGTCAGCCGGCGGCTGGTGCAGGAGTTCGGCCGCGAGCCGACCAGCGAAGAGATCGGCCGCGGCATGGAGATCACGCCGGAGAAAGTCCGCGAGATCATCAAGGTTTCGCAGGAGCCGGTCTCGCTGGAGACGCCGATCGGCGAGGAGGAAGACAGCCACCTGGGCGACTTCATCCCCGACGATGCGGCGCTGGCGCCGGCCGATGCGGCCTCGCACCAGTTGCTCAAGGAGCAGGTGGAAGACGTGCTCGCCTCGCTCACCGGCCGCGAGCGGCGTGTGCTGCAGTTGCGCTTCGGTCTGGAAGACGGCCGCAGCCGCACGTTGGAAGAGGTCGGCCGCGAATTCGGCGTTACGCGCGAGCGCATCCGCCAGATCGAGGCGAAGGCGCTGCGCAAGCTGCGCCATCCCTCGCGCTCGAAGAAGCTGAAGGACTACCTGGATTAGGGAACAGGTGGCAGGGAACAGGGAACGGGAGCGTCGGGAGGGTGCCCGAGCGAGGGCCGGCGCCTTTTCGGTCGTGGTGCGAGCGCTTGCCGGAGTCGAGCTGCCTGCCGTGGAGCAGGCGCTCGGCTCCCCGGCGTATGCAGGACAGCACGCGCGGCGCTTCGGTTTTCAGCAGCGCGGCAAGGCGACGTATCTGATTGCCTGGCTCGGGGAGGAGCCGCTGGGGCACCTGCTCGTGCGCTGGGGCGGCGCCCCGCGCGACGATGTGCCCGCGGCGCTGCGCCAGCGGCCGTATCTGGAAGCCGCGGCGGTGCTGCCGGAGTTCCAGTCGCGCGGCGTCGGCACACGCCTGTTCGGGGCGGTCGAGGCGCTGGCGCCGGAGCGCGGCTTCTGCGAGCTCGGCCTCGCCGTCGGCGTCGAGAACGTGCGTGCCCGCGCGCTGTATGATCGGCTCGGCTACCTCGATGCCGGCAGCGCGCCCTTCCGGCTGACGTGGTCCTATACTGACGCCGAGGGCCGGCCCGGCATCGAGGGCGAAGACTGCCCGTACATGATCAAGCGCTTGCACGGCTGACCCGCGGCTTCTCGGCCGCGCCAGGGAGATACAGCGATGCCCGTTTACGAGTACTACTGCCCGACGTGCACCACGAAGTTCGAAAAGCTGCGCCCGATGGCGGCTGCCGACCAGCCGGTCGCCTGCGCCGCGGGTCACCCGAAGGCGCAGCGGCTGATCTCCATCTTCGCCAGGCCGGCGCGCGGCAGCGCGTTTGAAGAGCTGCCAATGGCATCGGGCGACGGCTGTGCCTGCGGCGGCGCCTGCTCCTGCGGCGGGCACTGATGGCGCGATCTGGTCGGGAGCGCTCGCCGTTGCGCCCGCCCTGTCCGCACTCAGGACGTGGGCTCACCGAACGTTTGGCCTGAACCAGCCGTCAGAGCTCGATGTGTGCAATGGATCCGGCGGAGACCTCCTTCTTTTCGAGGAGGTTGCTAGGAGACTCCTGCACGAGTGCGCAAGCTCTTTACCAACGCTGCCTGCAGCTGGCGCGTCCCCTCGCTTCAGAGGTTTCACGGATGCATCTGGCTCCCCGCAAGGCTGGGCCACGACGTAGGAGGCACGCGATGGATAGCGAGCAGCACGCCCGAGCATTCGACGCCTTCGAACAGGCCACTGAGCTTCCGATGCTGGTGCTCTCGGGCCTCTTTCTCGTGGTAATTGCCGTTCCGTTTCTCTTCTCCTTACCTCAGAACCTCCACACCCTCTTCGATACCGTAGACTGGCTAATCTGGGCAGCTTTTGCCCTTGAGTTGGCGGTCAAGAGCTATCTCTCGCCGCATCCAGGCCGTTATCTCTATACCCACTGGTATGAGATCGTCATCGTCGCCGTGCCCTTCCTGCGACCGCTACGTCTCGTTCGCTCTCTCCGAATTGTCCGGTCTCTAGGCGTTTTACGCCTCGGTTCGGCGAGTGCCGAGATTGTATCGACGGCTCGGCATGTGCTCCGACAACACGGTTTGCAGTACGCGATTCTGCTGGGCGGACTGCTGGTCGTGGCTGCAGCAGCCGCGGTAACATTCTTTGAGCACGACTCTGGCGGCACAATTACCGACTTCGGGACGGCACTCTGGTGGGCGGTATCGACGGTCACAACGGTTGGCTACGGCGATGTCTTTCCTGTCACGGCAGAAGGTCGCGGGATAGCGGTCTTTGTGATGCTCATTGGCGTTGGCCTCTTCAGCTATCTGACGGCGAGTATTTCGGCGTTTCTGGTTGCGCAGCGTCAAGACAAGGAACCAGTCACATTGCAAGATGTCATGATCCAGTTACAGCGCCTCGAAGCGCAGATTTCCCTGCTACGTCAGCAAGCCAGCAGTGCAAGGCCGCAGTAGATTGGACGCCGGCCCAGCTTATCCCTGGAGGCTTGCTCCAGGCGCGGAACGGCCCATTGCGTTCTCACGACCGAGCCTGGACGAGGCGTGATCTTGTCGCGACTGTCTTACACATCGAAGATTTGATGACGGGCGTGAACCGCTGCCAGGGCCTTCGTGCTCGTACTCAGGCCACCGGGTGCGCGATCTCTTCGGTGGGCTCCGCGGCCGTCGTTTCCTCGACCGCGCCGGGCGGCGCAACCGTGCTCAACGCCGGCTGCGGCCGCTGGCGGCGCAGGTAGAGCCAGGCGCCGCCGGCGATCAGCGCGGCCTGCGCCAGGATCAGCAGCACGATCAGGATGGTCGCGTCCCGCCAGAAGCCCTCGGGAAACATCTGGATCAGGTGATCGTGCAGCGGGTCGAGCTGCCAGTCGCTGTTGCCGGGAAACGCGATCTGGTGGAACTTGATGAAGGCCGCGTCGAAGCCGCCCGTTGCCGCCACGGCGCCGAACAGGATCAGTAAACCAACCGTCGCTGCCGAGCCGGTCAGCGCCCGCCGCGCCAGCGCCGCCAGGCTCTCCTCCCGCGCCCACAGCACCACGCCGGCGATGTACAGCGCCAGGAACGCCAGCGAAAGCTCCTGCAGGCCGTAGACCACCCGCACCAGGCGCTTCACGTCGCGCATGTGCAGGATCTCTTTGGTGTTGTACAGCGGCGCCACATTGCCGTCCGCGTCGTGCACGCGCGTGCGCAGGAACTGCTCGTCGTTGGTGAAGTAGGCGCGCAGATCGTGTGTGGCGGCGATCAGGTCGTCGTGGTCGATGCCCGTGCGCGTGGCGGCGTCGTAGTGGTCAATGGCGTAGCTGTAGACGCGCTGCTCGCTGAAGGCGACGCGCACGCTGGTCGTGATCAGCGCCAGCGGCAGCGCGATGTAGAACAGCGCCCGCGCCAGCAGGCGCAGCGACGGGCCGGCCGCCCGGGCGCGCGTCCCCTCGCTCCCCGCCTCCATCGCCGTTATCCTATCACACAGAGGCGGCGTCCCCATCCGGCCGAACGTTGCCGCCATGGACGACTAGATGACCATAACCGTTGTCGGCCTGGGCCCCGGCGACCCCGATCTGCTCACCCGCGCCGCCGAACGGGCGATCGCCGCCGCGCCGCAGCTCTTCCTGCGCACCGCGCGGCACCCCGGCGTCGCGGAAGTCGTCGGCGATCGCGCCTACGAGAGCTTCGACGCCCTCTACGATACGCTCGACAGCTTCGACGCCGTCTACGACGCGATCTGCGCCCGGCTCACCGCGGCCGAGCGCCGCACCGGCAGCATCGTCTACGCCGTGCCCGGCGACCCGCTGATCGCCGAGGCGACGGTGCAGCGCCTGCTGGCGGCGGCGAGCGACGGCGGCCCGGCGGTGCGCACCGTCGCCGGCATCAGCTTTTTGGAGCCGGTCTGCCACGCGCTGGGCCTCGATCCGCTCGCCGCGGGACTGCAGATCGCGGACGCGCTCGAACCGGGCGCGATCGACCCGGCGCGGCCGGCGCTGTTCGCGCAAATCCACGGCCGCCGCGCCGCCGCGCACCTCAAGCTGGCGCTGCTGGAACTGTATCCGCCCGCGCACGAGGTCACGCTGGTTTCGGCCGCGGGCATCGCCGGCGAAGAATGCATCGAGCGGCTGCCGCTGGCCGAGCTGGACCGGTCGGAACGGGCCGGGCATCTCTCCACCCTGTACGTGCCGGCCCTCCCGCTCGAAGCGAACCGGCGTAGCTGGGGCGGCCTGCAGGGCATCATGCACCGGCTCTACGCGCCGGGTGGCTGCCCCTGGGACCGAGAGCAGACGCACGCCTCGCTCAAGCAGCACCTGCTCGAAGAGGCCTACGAGGTCTTGCAGGCACTGGATGAAGAGGACCCACAAGCCCTGGCCGAGGAGCTGGGCGACCTGCTGCTGCAGATCGGCCTGCACACGGAGATCGCCGACGAGGCCGGCGAGTTCGGCTATGGCGACGTATTCGCGGCGATCAGCGGCAAACTGATCCGGCGTCACCCGCACGTCTTCGGCGACGTGACCGCGGGCAGCGCCGGCGAAGTTGTGGCGAACTGGCAGCGGATCAAGCAGGCGGAGAAGGCCGAAAAGGCGCGCCGCGGCGGCGACGAGCAGGAGTCGATCCTGGCCGGCGTGCCGCGGGCCATGCCGTCGCTTGCCTACGCGCAGGCGGTGCAGGACCGCGCCGCCGCCGTCGGCTTCGACTGGCCGCGGGTGGACGACGTGCTCGCCAAGCTGGCCGAGGAGGTCGAGGAGCTGCGCGGCGCCGAGTCGCACGACGAGCGGCTGGACGAGTTCGGCGACGTGCTCTTCGTGCTCGCCAACCTGGCGCGCTGGCTGAAGATCGACGCCGAGGAGGCCGGGCGGCGGGCGGGCCGCAAGTTCCTCCGCCGTTTCTCGGCGGTCGAGCGGCTGGCGCAGGCGCAGGGGCGCGCGCTCTCAGAAATGACGCTGGCGGAGATGGACAGCCTCTGGGATCGCGTTAAGCTGGAAGAGCGCGCGGCAGAAGCGTGAGCTGCCGCCCGCTTGCACCCCAGCGCCGTGAGGGAGAGCGATGCCGCCCGCGAGCAATCCGGTCGTCGAGGAGATCAGCGGCGTGATCGAGGCGGCGAACCCGCGCGGCTTCCTGCTCGCCGGGCGGGAGAGCTGGCTGAACCTCTCGCGTTACGCCGACCCGCCGCCGCAGGTTCCCGGCGAGGGCACGCTGGTGCGCGTCGGTCTCGACAAGGCCGGTTTCGTGCGCACGATCGAGGTCGAGGCGGAGGCCGATCGATCGTTCTCCTCATTCTCCGAGGCGGGCGCGCCCTACGCGGCGTCCTCCGGCGTGCGCGACACGCGCATCATGCGCCAGGCCGTGCTCAACACGGCGACCGCGATCCTCTCCAGCGGCGGGCGCGAGGCGGACGCCGAGGCGGTGCTGGCCCTCGCCGAGCGGCTGGAAAGCTGGGTAACTCGCTGACGTTGTCGCGCCGCCAGAATACTGCAAGGCGACTATTCCGCGTATAGCGGCTTACGTTTCGTTGCCGCCGTGGCTACACTGTCTGCGGCGGCCACGGGCCGGCCGGCGGCGTTGCATGTCGCGCGATATAGGACGGAGGAAAGCACAGTGGTAACGAAGCAGCAGGTGGTCTCACCCGAGCGGTACGCCTCAGCGTTGTCGTACGACGGCTTCATCGCCCAGGCGGAGAAGAACCTGGACGAGTTCAAGGACAACTACGAGAACACGAAGGTGTCGGACGCGGCGAAGAAGCGGCTGCAGGCGGTGGCCGCCAAGCCGAACGGGCCAAAGAAGCTGCTGGTGCTCGGCGAGGACTGGTGTCCCGACGTTTACCGCGGCCTGCCCGTGCTGGCGCGGCTGGCCGAGGCGGCGGGCATCGAGTTCAAGGCGCTGCCGCGCGACAAGAACCTCGACATCATGAACGCCTACCTCAACAAGGGCGAGTTCCAGTCGATCCCCTGCGCCCTGTTCTTCACCGGCAACATGGACCAGGTGCTGGTCTGGCACGAGCGGCCGGAGAAGGCGAACCAGGAGATCTCGCAGATGCGCGACATCGTCGGCACGCGCACGCGTGAGGAGGCCGCGGACGACCTGCGCAAGTTCCGCCGCGGCCCCGTCTGGGCGGGCTGGCGCGACGCCACGATCGACGAGATCACCGGCAAGTTGGAAGCGGCGACGAAGTAACGCACGCCGCGCCACGCAGCACCAGGGCCGTCCGTGCGGGCGGCCCTGGTGCTTTTCTCATTGGCACAGCCACCTGTGCGGCAGACGCGCCGCTCTCAGCCTGCTCTAAGGTTTTGAGGCTAGCGTGAAGCATGAAGCTTGCGATTTGAGACCGGGCACGCGGCGGTGAGGCGATGAGCACGGCACAACGCCCGGCGATCCTCGTGATCGATGACGACGCCAAGATCGTCAGCCTGCTGCGGCGGGCGCTGTCGTACGAGGGCTACAGCGTGCGCACGGCGCTGACCGCGACGGCGGGGCTGAGCGGCGCCCGCGACGAGCCTCCCGATCTCGTCGTCCTTGACCTGATGCTGCCCGATCTCGACGGCTACGAGGTTTGCCGCCGGCTGCGCGCCGCCGGCGAGACGCCGATCCTGATGCTGACCGCCCGCGACGAGATCGACGACCGCGTGCGCGGCCTGGATGAAGGCGCCGACGATTATCTCGTGAAGCCCTTCGCCTTGCAGGAGTTGCTCGCGCGTGTGCGCGTGCTGCTGCGGCGAGCCCAGGCGAACGCCGAGCCGCGCCAGTACAAGTTCGAAGACCTGATACTCGACACCGCCACGCGCGAGGCGGCGCGTGGTGAGCGCACGATCGCCCTCAGCACCAAGGAGTACCAACTGCTCTCGCTGTTCATGCGCCATCCCCGCCAGGTCTTGACGCGGGATGTGATCATGGACCAGGTCTGGGGCTACGATTACAGCGGCGAATCGAACGTGCTGGAAGTCTACGTGGGCTACCTGCGGCAGAAGCTTGAGGCCGCCGGCGAGCCGCGGCTGATTCACACGATGCGGGGCGCCGGCTATGTGCTGAAAACGCCCAGCGCGGAGAAAGTCCGCTAGCTCAGGAACCGCGATGTCGATCCGGCTGCGGCTGACGCTGCTGTACACGGCGGTGCTGGCAGTCACGCTGCTGGTGCTCGGCGGTGTGCTCTACTTCTGGACCGCGCGCAGCCTGCGCAGCGAGATCGACCGTTCGCTGCAGGCGCGCTCCGGCCGCCTCGCCTATGTCCCGTCGGCCGGGCCGCGCGCCGCCGACGGCGCCCTGCTGCTGCGCATGCCGCCGTTACCTCCCTCGAACTGCGGAGCGGGCACGCCGGCGACCGGCAGCGACGCGTCGCGAGCGGCCAGGCAGGCGCTGAGTTTTCTCGATGACCGGCTGGGCGATCCGACGATCCTCACGCAGATCAACGACAGCCAGGGCAATATCCTCTACTGCTCGGCCAATCTGAACGGCGAAAAGCTGCCGCCGCCGAAGCCGTCCTCACGGCGCTTCACGACGCTGACGGTCAAGGGCGTCGATCTGCGGGTATTCGTGCAACCGCTCAACGTCGCTTCCCGGCCAGCCGCCGGCGACGCCGCCCCCTCGGCGACGACGTCCTATGTCATTCAGTTCGCTCGCCCGCTCACGGATGTCGAAAAGACGCTCGGCCACATGCGCTTCATCCTGCTGCTGGGCTCGATCGCCGCGCTGGCGCTGGCCGCCGGCGCGGGCTATCTGCTGGCGCGCGGCGCCCTCAGACCGATCGACCGCCTGACGATGGAGGCGCAGCGCGTCGGCCGCAAGCAGGACTTCAAGCGCCGTGTCGCCTACCGCGGACCGGACGACGAGGTCGGGCGCCTCGCCAGCACCTTCAACACGATGCTTGACGGCCTGGACGCCGCGCACGAGCAGCAACGCCGTGCACTCGACGCGCAGCGCCGCTTCGTCGCCGACGCCTCGCACGAGCTGCGCACGCCGCTGACCACGATTCGCGGCAACGTCGAGCTGCTCTCGCTCGACGCGCCCGCCGCCAGCCCCGACCAGCAGGAGGCGCTGGCCGACATCGCCTCCGAGACCGAGCGCATGAGCCGCCTGGTCGCCAGTCTGCTGGCGCTGGCGCGGGCCGACAGCGGCCTGCACATCCAGAAGCGGCCGGTGGAGGTCCAGCCGGTGCTCGAGGAAGTGCTGCAGAAAGCCACGTGGCTCAACGGACATGTGCAGCTGGATCTTGCCGGCAGCGTCGCCGCGAAGGTCGCCGGCGACCGCGACCACCTGCTGCAGCTGTTCTTCATCCTCGTGGACAACGCGCTCAAATACACCCCGGCCGGCGGCCTGGTCACGATCGCGCCATCGTTCGAGCACGGCACGCTGCGCGTGGCCGTTAGCGATACGGGCGTCGGCATCGCCGAGGCGGATCAGCGCCGCATCTTCGACCGCTTTTATCGCGCCGATCCGTCGCGCCACGGCGAGGGCACCGGACTCGGCCTCGCGATCGCCGCCTGGATTGTGCACGAGCTGGACGGCACGATCGGGGTGGAGAGCCGGCCGGGAGCCGGCAGCACCTTCACGGTGACGTTGCCCGCGCAGCCCAGCCCGCCGGCCACCGCGGCTGCCGCGCAGCCCGAGCTGGTGGCCGGCGCCGACTGACGCGCCACGGCCGGCGCCCCGCCCCCAGAACTTACATCGCCTTAAGAAAATCTTCAGTCGCAACTCAGCTTCGCCGGCGAAGCTGCAGATGTGAGCTGCGAGCGCCGCCCGGAACGTGGCCATCACGCAGGGACGGGAGGCACGGCGCAACCTGGCGCAGCTCGAGGAGACGGAGGCAATGTTTAACGGCACGAGACGCTGGGCGGTGTTCGGTGCGGTCGCCGGCGTGGTCACCCTGGGCGCCGCGGTGATTGGCGGCGTCGCCATGGCGCAGACGGGCGGCGGCAGCGGCGCCGCTGCCCAGGCCTCGCCCACACCGGCCGCGGGCGCCCAGCGCAAGGCGCAGATGAGCCAGCGCGTCGACCAGTTCCTGAACGACCTGGCCGCGAACCTGCACATCGACCGCGCCACCCTCGACTCGGCGCTGAAGACGACGGCGAACCAGGAGATCGACAAGGCCGTGCAGAGCGGCCAGCTCACGCAGGCCGAAGGCGACCAGGCGAAGCAGGCGATCGCCAACGGCCAGTTTCCGATCGGCATCGGCGGCTTCGAGCGCGCCGGGGCCAGGGGCGCCATGACCGCGCTGCAGGGCTGCCAGACGCAGATCCAGCAGGCCGTGCAGAGCGTGACCGGCGAGACACCCGATCAGATCCGCAGCGACCTGCAGAGCGGCAAGAAGCTGAGCGACATCCTCTCCGCGAAGGGCAAGACCGAGCAGGATCTGCGCAATGCGGTGGGTGATGCGGTACAGTCTTGCCTCAGCAGCGCGGTGAGCGCCGGCACGATTACGCAGCAGCAGGCGACGGACATCGTCAACGGCATCAAGAACGGCCGCGGGCCGCTGCCCTTCGGGGGCTTCGCCTTTCGCGGTCCGCGCGGCGGCCACGGAGCACGTCCGAACGCCACCGCCACGCCGGCCGCGCAGTAGGCCGGAACGGCCCGCATAATCCCCGACCCCCGTCTCTCCCATACACGTTGGCGCCGAGATCTGCTTCGGATCGAGGGCTGTATGGAAGAGACGGGGGCGATGCTCTGGGCCAACGCAGTCCCTCGAGGCGCTGCGTGTCGCCCGTGGCGGTCGTGTAGTAGTACGCGCGCAGCGGATGCGGCTGCAGGGGCGTCGGTGCAACCTGCGAGAGGTTGAGCGTGGCTTGCTGGCCGAGCAGCCACACGAACACGTCTGGCTCGTGGTAGGGGCCGGGGGCAAGGTGAAGCCATCCTGCTTGGCGAACTCCTGCGCCCGGAGAGTGAAGTTCTCACCATCGACGAACAGCATCCACTTGAGCAGGTGTGGATTCGGCGGGGGGTGCAGGTAGATGGCGGAGTCTTCTCCAGCCAAGCGCATGTTCTCCCGTCACCGCAACCTTCAGCACTAGCTCGACGGAATCCCTATTGTGCGATCCGGCCCGCGTCCTCGCGACAGCTCGCTCCCGCTTTCGCTCCAGTGACGATCATGGTCGGCGGACAGCGCCGTTCTGTCATGCACAGCCACTCGACGCCCGTTTATGCCGCCGACGCTCAGCGCCGCTCTCACCGGCTGTGGGGCGCGTGGCGGCAGACAGGGGCGAATGCGGAGATCTTGGATAGCGGCTAAACGGGGCGTAACCATCGCTCAATACGCGTCCTTGCGCTGCTCGACCCAGATCACCGTGACCGTGCGCGTCCTGGGATCGCGCGTGAAGCCTGCCCGCCAGCCGCCGGAGCGCAACCGGAACTCACCTTCTTTGCCCTGCACCTTCAGGATGTTCAGCCGCTCGGTCGCATCGGCCGCGAGCAGTTCCAACCGGGCCTCCAAGGCCGGGCGGTCCTGGGCGAGCATCGCGGCCATCGCCTTCTCGGCCGGGCGGGTGAGTTGCAGTCGCCATCTGGCCCGGCTCACGCGGGGTGCGCGGGCTGCGCGGCGCCGTTCGTGCCCGCCAAGCTCTGCCGGGCCTCCTCCCAGGGCACGACCTCGCCGCGGGCCAGCGCCGCGTACCCTTCCGCCGCGGCGGTTGCCTCCTCCGGCGTCTCGGCCTCATCGTCGACCGGCACGTTGGCGAGCGAATCGTGGTCCGCGTCGTTGGCGGGGGCGCGCTGAGTCAGGCGCAGGGCGATGTCGATCGCGACGCCAACGGCGAGCACGCCGAGGAGCACGACGCCGCTGACGAGCCATACGGCGGCTGGCCCGGTGCCGCTGGCGCTTGGCGCCGAGCTGCTGGCAGGAAACCGTACGATGTTCGCCGGCATCGCTGGCCCGGACCAGCTCCCGCGCGCGAATCCTGTGCCGTTCATTGGCCTACCTCTTCCCCATGACGGTTCTCACCGGCCGAGCGCACGCGCAAGCTCCTCGTTGCTGATGCGGGGCTCGCCGCGATCGAGCCCCGCGATGGCTTCCAGCTCATCCGGTTCCGGGTCCGCCAGGGGCGAGTCCCTCAGGAACGCCGGCAGTGCCGGCTCCAGTAACTGCTCAATCGCCTCGTGCAGCTCGGCTTTCGTCACCATCAGGCACCGTCCGGGCGTGTGGTGCCCTCGGTGAGCACGCGGCGGATCTCCGACTCCGGGATGCGCCATCCGGCCCGCGTGCTGCCGATGCGGTAGCCCCGCATGCGACCGTCGTGCAGCCAGCGCCGCACCGTCTCCGGGTTCAGACGGAGCCGCTGGGCGACTTCGGGAATGGTGAGCAAGGGTTCGTCGGTCATGGTTGCCATCATAGCACCAGTGTAGCACAGAGTAGGGATTAGCAGGGTGCTGTCAGCCTATAACTGTTAAGATTAGTCGTGATTACGAGGATGCTGTAGGTATAGAAGGCAGACCGATCGGGTGCTGAGAACGCCCGATCGGCCCTAAGGAGAGGAAACCGGTCCGCAAGGCGCAGGGGTCGCTGGCGGTGAAGACGCGCTTGCACGTGCCGTGCGCGGGATGCCGTGGGGCAGGTCGCGGCAGCCGGCGCACCCGTGCTGGCGCGTCTCGCCAACGCCCGCGATCTCGTCCCAGGACGCGACGCCGCGGAGCACGGCGCCGCGTGCGATGGTGACGCGGCTGCGCCGCGGGGGCCGCTTCGTCCGCTCGACGCAGGGAGCAGGCGGGTCGGCAACCTGCTGGCTCCCCGCCCGGCGCACAGACGGCACCAGCGGTGCCTTCCAGACCAGCGTCCGGTCCCTCGGAGCCTGCCAGACTGCCTACCTCTTCCGTATAAGGTGCGTTGGCCCTGGCGCGATCCTCTGATGAACGAACGGGGCGGTGCCATCTCGACGCCGCCCCGAGATCTGTGTTCGAGTTCGGTCCACCCACCACACGGCGGCGCCGGCCGAGTCAAATCGACGATCCGATGCTCTCGAGGCGCCGGCGTTGAGCACAGCTAGATGCAGGCAGCCGCGCCCGGCCTGCGCCTTCTCCACAGCTTCGCCCTTCCCTCCCATCTGCTCTTCGTAGGTAGCCGTCCTCCCACACCCTGGTGTATGGGAGAGAAGGCGGGGTTATGAGGGCCGTGCTCGCTGGCGCAGGGCGGCGGCCTGTGCGGCCTGCGGCCGCGGCGGCTCCATCACGCCGGAGTGCTCCGGGTCACGCTGGGCCATACGCCGCACGACGAACAGCGCCGCGATCGCGAAGACCACCGTGCCCAGCGCGATGATCTGCGGCACGCTGACGCCGTCGGCCTTTGTCTCGTTCAGGCGCAGGGGCGAGTAGGCGAAGCGCATCAGCGCGTAAAGCAGCACAAAGACCCAGAACACGTAGCCAGCGACGTTGAGCCGTCGGTAGAGATACCAGAGGACACCGAAGATCACCAGCAGCGTCAGCGGCTCGTAGACGCCGGCGACGGGATGCACGGCCGGCGGGTTGAGTGGGTGCTGCGAGATCGAGCCACAGATGGCGGCCGTGTTGGTGTGCGGGTCGCCGTTGAGCGTGTTCGGGTTGGTGTAGCAGAAGCCCCAGGGCAGGCTCGTCGCCTTGGCCCAGTGCTCGCCGTTGATGAAGTCGCCGATGCGGCCCACGGCCAGGCCCACCGAAAGCCCCAGCGCCGCCGCGTCGGAGATGCGGCGGATGGCGAGATGCTTCCAGCGGGCGTAGGCGAAGCCGACCAGCGCGCCGCCGATGATGCCGCCATAGATGGAGATGCCGCCCTCGTTGACGGAGAAGACGCTGCCGATGTCGTTCTTGAACGTGTCGAAGTGCTCGATCACGTAGAGCAGGCGGGCGCCGACGATGCCGCCCGGCACCGCCCACAGCGCGATGTTGTAAATGTCGTCTTCCAGCAGGTTGCGCCGGCGGGCGAAGTAGGCGACGAGAATTACCGCCACGGCGATGCCCACGGCCGTAAAGACGCCGTGCCAGGTGATCTGGAACGGCCCGAACGTGCCGATGTTCGGGTCGATGTTGATGTTGATGTAGAGCAAGTTCAACGCGGGGCCTTTCTGCCAAACCTCACCGCCGGGCCACGCTCCGCCCGCCCGGCGCGTTCATTGTCGGGGCTGGAGGGCGGCTCGGGCAAGGCAAACGCGACCCGCAATACGGGGCCGCGCGCCCTCATTCCGCCTGCGCGGCCAGCGCCGGCGCGTCGGGTGAGCCGGCGGCCACGCCGATGCCGCGCATCTCCGCCGAGAAGTTGACCATCCAGTCCGCCACGCCGGCCAGATAGGTGCGCTGCGGCGTGATCTTCGCCCACAGGCGACGGCGCGGCAGGTAGAAGGTCACGCCGAGGCCGATCATCATCAGCGCCGTCGCCACCCAGATGAAGGTCGAGCCGGGGTCCTTGCGCACGGTGATGCCGGTGATCGTGCGCTGCCCCAGGAAGGTGTACTCGTAGCCGTTCATCGTCTGCGGCGCGTTCGGCTGCAGGTCGAGCCTGGAGGGCTGCTGCGTGGGGTCCGCCGGGTCGGCAGCCGCGCTGCCCGCGTCCGCGCCCTGGCCGCCCATGTCCAGCAGATCGAGGTACGGCGTGCCGTCGTTGGCGTGCGCAAGTTGCAGCATCGCCGCCTGCGAGACACCTGGAATGCCCTGCACGACGCTCAGCGGCACGCTGCCCAGCGTCGGGATCGAGAAGCTCAAGCCGCCCGCCTCGCCGCTCTGCCCCGGCTGCAGCGTCAGATCGAAAGCCGCGTCGCCTGGGTCGGCACCGGCAGGATGGTGCACCGCGACCGTCCACGCATTCCTCAAGCCCTGGGTCGCGGCCAGCAGCACGGGGATCGGCTTCGCCGCGCCGGGGCGCTGCAGCGGGATCAGCGCGAACAGCGATTGCTGATCAAAGGGCACGAGCACCACGTTGTCGTCGAAGAGTGATGCGCCGCTGGCGTCGCGCACGACGAGGTGCGGGTTGGGCGCGGAGCCTTCGGAGCCGATCTGGCTCACCTCTTGATACACCACCTGGCCCGTCTTCAGATCGCGCACGCGCAGCTCGGCGCCGTCGCCGGAGAAGGTCGTCTGGTGCAGCGTGTAACCGGCGCAGTGCATCGGGTTGTTGACGGTGCTGGTGCCGGCGCAGATCTGCTTGCCGTTGCGGAACACGGCCAGGTTGCTGAAGTAGCGGGTGGGGTTGCCATGGGCGTCGGGCGTGTCGCCCGCGCTCCGGTTCAGCACCTGCATCTGCCCGGCATGGATGGTTGGGAAGACCGGGGCGGTCTGCCCCTGCGGAATGGTCAGATCGACGCTGAAGCCGACGAGCTTGGTCACGATCGCGCCGGACATGAACAGGATCAGCGAGAGGTGCGAGACAAACGTGCCGAACTGCGCCCAGCCGAAGCGGTCGGCGAACAGGTACGTCGCGCCGTCGCGCTCCGTCACCTGGACGCGGTAATGCTGCCGGCGCAGCGCCTTGACGACCGACGCCGGCTCGGCCGGCGTGACGAACTCGGCGCGGTGGCGGGCCGAGGTGAAGAAGCGGTCGTTCACGCGGCGCACGGGCCGGCGCACGTTGCGCACGATCGGCGGAACGCGGTTGGCCGTGCAGACGGCCACGGCGAGCAAGACCACGAACAACAGACCGTTGAACCAGTAGGAGTGGAAGACCTCGAACAGCCCCAGGTGCCGCATCGCGTCGGTGAAGGCGCCGTAGCGCGTGCGCTGGAACTCGGTGTAGGCGGCATACGCCTGGGCCGAGGCCCGCACTTCGTCCGGCGCCTGCGGGAAGATCACGCCGAGCAAGGCGCCGAGCACGACGAAGCCGATCAGCAGCAGCGCCACGCGCACCGAGGTCAGCAGACGGAAGACGATGCGAAATGGATCGAAGGGAAACGAGACCCGCGCCCGGCCACGTGCGGCAACGACGTTAGCCATGCGCCGCTCCGCGGAGGGAACAGGGAACAGGGAATAGGGAATAGGCAAGGAAACGACAGGGCCAACGTTCCCCCTCGCCCAGGATTGGGAGAGGGGCCAGGGGTGAGGGCCCGCCCCGCGCATCAGCTGAACCAGGTCGCTCGCTCACTGCCCCAGTCCGCTCAGGTGCTGGTTGATGAAGTCTTCACTCATCGGCCCGTAGTGAATGTCCGTAACCACTCCCTTCGGGTCAAGCCAGAGGCTGGTGGGGAACTGCGTGCCGGCGCGGAACGTCTGCCCCACCTGGCCGGAGGTGTCGAGCGTGACCGGGAAGCTGATCTGGAAGGCATCGACCCACTTCTTCACCGTGGCCGGGTCTTCCTGCTCGTCGACCGAGACGACCTCGAAGCCATTGGCGTGGTTGGCATTGTAGGCCTTGACGATCTCCGGCATCTCTTCGCGGCAGGGGGCGCACCAGGTGGCCCAGAAGTTGATCAGCACCGTCTTGCCCTGCAGGTCGCTGAGCCGCACGCTCTTGCCGTCGAGCGTGTTCAGGCGGAAGTCCGGCGCGGCGCGGCCCTTCTCGGCGGAGGGTGGCTGGCCGGTGTGGTTGCGGCTCGCGTCCAGCGCCAGCACGCCGGTGCCCGATGCGGGCTTGGCGCCGCCGCCGTGGTCCTTCTGCAGATACCAGACCGCGCCGACGATCAGCGCCACCACGATCAGCGGCAGGCCCACGCTGCGCAGCGGGCCGGACCACTCCCGCCGCCGCTGCGGGCGCTCGTCGATCTCGCCCTCGCCGCCGTCGGAAGTGTGCTCAGCGGGCAGCCTCTCTTCGCTCATGGCAAGCCGTTCGCCTGCGAGGGGAGAACGGGGTGCGTCTCCCGGCTGGGACGCGAGCGTATCGCGCGCCGACATCGCCGCGCCCAGGGGTTCGGCGGCGACGCACTCAGTATAGGTAAGCCGCCGCGCTTGAGCGAATGGGCGGCGTCACATACGGCCCCGCGTCGACGCCGGCTGTGGTACAACCGTCAGTGCCGGCCTGCAGCAGCGCGGACGGCAACACGCCAGGAGAGCCGATCGTGAGCGATATGCGCGACCGCTACTGCATCGTCGGCGTGGGCGAGACGCCGTACACCCGCAACTCCGGCTGCACGACCCGCCAGCTCGCCGTCACCGCGCTGAAGAACGCGATGGACGACGCCGGCCTCGGCCCCGGCGAGATCGACGGCATGCTCAGCTATCACGGCGGCGACTCGACGACTTCGACCGCCGTGTCCGGCGATCTCGGCATCCGCCTCAACTTCTACATGGACTGCTCCGGCGGCGGCTCCAGCACCGAGGCGCTGATCGGCATCGCCCGCGGCGTGATCGAAGGCGGCATGTGCAACACGGTCGCCATCTTTCGCGCGATGAACGGCTACAGCGAAGTGCGCATCGGCGGCACCGGCGCCCGTGCCCGCGCCACCCCGCGCGAAAGCCAGTTGTTACGCATGCCCTACGGCTGGATGAGCGCCGGCCAGAACTTCGCCTTCACCTTCATGCGCCACATGATGGAGTACGGCACCACCAGCGAGCAGCTCGCCGCCGTCAAGGTCGCCGGCAGCAAGCACGCCAGCAACAATCCCAGGGCCTTCTACAAGCAGCGTGTGACGGTGGACGACGTGCTCAACTCGCGCTGGATCACCAAGCCGCTGCACCTGCTCGACTGCTGCGTCGAGACGGACAACGCCACCTGCATCATCGTGACCTCGGCCGAGCGGGCGCGCGACCTGCGCCAGCGGCCGGCGCATATCCTCGGCGTCGTCGGCCGCGTGAGCAAGCCGCGCGCCGACATGCACTATGTCCACGGCCCGATCACGCGCGTCGCCGGCTACTACGCCGCGCCGATGATCTTCAAGATGGCCGATGTCTCGCACGACGACATCGACGTGACCGGCTGCTACGACGCCTTCACCTTCACCACGATGCTGCAGATGGAAGAGTACGGCTTCTGTAAGAAGGGCGAGGGCGGCCCGTTCGTCGCCAGCGGCGCCCTGGAGCTGGGCAGCAAGCGGCCGAACAACACCAGCGGCGGCCACCTTTGCGAGGCGTACACGCACGGCATGAACCTGGTGATCGAGAACGTGCGCCAACTGCGCTGGCAGGCGGACGACTACTGCCCCAACTGGCGCAACGGCGAGCACACGTACGACTACTCGGAGGGCCACTGCCGCCAGGTGCGCGAGCCGAAGATCGCGATGAACATGGCCTGGGCCAACCCCGCCACCGGCAGCGCGTTAATCATGCGGCGGGGATAAACCGCTGGTAGGGGCCATCAGTGAACGGCCGGTCGCGGCGCCAGCCGCGAGCCGCCGAAGGCCAACCTTTCCCGACGCACCGCGCGGGCCCTTTTTGCGGAGCGGCCCCTCCCGCTTCCAATCAAACATTCCTCAATTCCCCCTCTCCAGCCCTGCTGGAGAGGGGGGCAGGGGGTGAGGCGACATGGCCGAGTACCGTGGCATGCAACTGCAGGTTGCGCCCAACGATCTGGAAAACCAGGGCTACTTCGACGCGGCACGCCGCCACCGCCTGGCGATGAAGGCCTGCGACTCCTGCAACCGCCTGCGCTGGGAGCCGGGGCCGGCCTGCCCCTGGTGCCAGAGTCTGAAATGGCACTGGCAGGAGGTGAGCGGCAAGGGCACGATCTACAGCTACCAGATCGTCTGCCAGGCGATTCAGCCCGGCTTCCGCGAGTGGGCGCCGTATCCGATCGTGCTGGTCGAGCTGGACGAGCAGCGCGGCGAGCCGACGCCGGACGAGGCGCTGCGCGTCGTCATGAACCTCGTCGACCCGAACTTCAACGCCGAAAAGCAAGAGAACGTCGCCATCGGCAAGCGCGTCGAGGTCACGTTCCTCGATCTCGAGGACATCACCCTGCCGCAGTGGCGCCTGGCCGCCGAACAGCCGGCGAGCGGCTTGTGGCAGTTCCCGCGCTGAGAGCACCTGAGCGCCCGCGTACGAGCGCACGGCACCTCGCCCTGCCCGCCGCGCTCGCCGGGGCGCTGCTCCTGGCGGCCTGCGGCGGCGGTTCGAACAAGGCCGGGCCGCGCATTCGGCCCCGGCTCGGCCGACGAGGCGCTGATCCGCCAGTTCATCGAGCGCAGCATGTGCGGCTACGACCCGCAGAACGCCTGCGGTCAGGACGCGCACGGCCTGCCAGCTCCTGCCGCGCGCTGACCCTCAGTGCACGGTTTCGCCCGCGACGCCAGGACTGGCTGCGCCGGTCAGGACCGCCGCGATGGCGCTCCCCGGCGCAGGGCCTCTAGCATGGGGCTATGTTTCCCTCGCAGATCCGGCGGCTGACCTGGGCTGGCTACTTCGGCTTCGTGCTGATCGGCGCCTACATCAGCGCAATCGGGCCGGGATTGCCCTCGATCGCCGCACGGGCACAGATGCCGCTGGCGCAGGCCGGCACCGTGCTCACCGCGATCTTCGCCGGCGGGCTGGTGATGTCGCCCGTGGCCGGCCGCGCGATGGACCGCCTGGGCCGCCGGCCGCTGCTGATCTTCGGCTGCGCGGTGCACGCCGGCGGCTGCCTCGGCCTGTCGCTCGCCCGATCGTGGCCGCAGGTGCTGGCGAGCGGCGTGCTGATGGGCGTCGGCGACAGTGTGCTCGTGGTCGGCTACCACGTGCTGCTGGCTGAGCTGTATCCGCACGAGGGCGGCGCGGCGCTGAACCGGCTCAATGTCTTCTTCGGCGTCGGCGCCTTGCTGGGTCCGGCGCTGGCCGCGGCCTCGCTCGGCCTTTTGGGCGACATCCGCTACGTCCTCTGGCTGGTGTCGGCCAGCCAGATCGGCGCCATCGCCGTGCTGCTCTCGCTCCGTGTGCCGGGGCGCGCGGCTCCGCCCGCGGTGCACGGCGGCGGGCTGGGCGGCGCTCTGCGGCGGCCGTTGTTCTGGTGGTTGGCGCTGCTGATCACGCTCTACGTTGCGCTTGAAGTGGGCCTCGGCAACTGGACGTTCACCTATCTGCATCGCGGCGGCGTGGGCGACACCGCGGCGTCGATCGTCACCTCGGGTTATTGGCTGGGCCTGATGCTCGGGCGGGCGCTCAGCCCGGCCGTGCTGAAGCGGCTGCGCGAGCCGGCGCTGCTGGCGGCGGTGTCGCTCGCCTCGCTGGCACTCTCGGCGCTGCTGTTCGCGGGGGCCGGCTGGCGCAGCGGCGGCGCCGTGGAGATCATGCTGCTGGGCCTCGCCTTCGGCCCGGTCTGGCCGCTCGCCTTCGCCGTCGCCACGCGCGAGTTCGCGGCGCAGGCGGGCGCCGTCTCGGGGCTGCTGGCAGCGGCCGGCTCGATCGGCGGCCTCGCCGGGCCGTGGCTGCTGGGGCTGCTGCTTGTGGAACACGGCGCCTACGCGGGCATGGTCCTCATCTGCGCGGCCAGCGCCGGCATGGCGGGCTGCGCCCTGCTGGCGTTGCGCGGCCTCAGCGTGACGCGCGCCCCGGCCCGGACGGCGGCGATCGCACACGGCGAATGGTAGACTGGCGCCGGCACCCCGCTGGCCGGAAAGCGTTGGGAACCGAGGAGCGCACAATGACCGCCACGCAGGACGTCCGCGCTACGCAGAGCACGACCAGCCGCGTCGTCACCCGCACGGAGGCGCGGGGCACGGGCGGCATGGTCACGGCCAAGCACGCCGCCGTAGCCGAGGCGGGCCTGCGCGTGCTGCGCGACGGCGGCAACGCGGTCGATGCCGCGGTCGCCATGTGCTTCGCCACCGGCGTAGCCGAGCCGATGATGAGCGGCCTCGGCGGCGGCGGCTTCATGACGGTGCGCCTGGCCGACGGCCGCGAGGCGGTGGTCGACTACCAGGTGCGGGCGCCGCTGGCCGCGCACGAGACAATGTACGAGTTGACGCCCGACTTCCACGCCGACGCGCAGGGCTTCGTCGGCGTGAAGGACGACGCGAACTACAGCGGCCCGCGCGCCGCCGCCGTGCCCGGCCTGGCGAGCGGCCTGGCGGCGGCGCGCGATCGCTTCGGCACGCGGCCGCTGGCGGCGCTGCTGGAGCCGGCGATCGCCCTGGCCGAAGAGGGCGTGGAGGTGGAGTGGCCGCTGACGCTCTCGCTTGCCGTCAACCTCAAGCTGCTGCAACGCTTCCCGGCGAGCGCGGCGATCTTCCTCGACGAGGGACGGCCCTGGGCGCCCGCAGCCGCCGCGCCCGTGCTGCTGCGCCAGCCGGAGCTGGCCGCGACGCTGCGCCGGATCGCCGCCGAGGGACCGGACGGCTTTTACCGCGGCCCGACGGCGCGGGCGATCACGGCCGAGATGGAACGGGCCAGCGGCCATATCTCCGAGGCCGACCTGGCACAGTACCAGGCGAAGGTCATCGAGCCGCTGACCGGCAGCTACCGCGGCGACCGCATCGTGGCGCTGCCGGGGCCGGCGAGCGGCGCCCTCCAGCTCGAAACGCTCAACATCCTCGAAGGCTGGCAGCTCGGCGCGCTCGGCTTCAACTCGGCGGAGACGCTGCACCTGACGATCGAGGCGATGCGCCGCAGCCACGCCGACCGTCTCGAATACCTCGGCGACCCCGAAGTGCGCGACGTGCCCTGGGCAGTGCTGACCGGCAAGCCGTACGCCGCCGTCCGCCGTACCACGATCGACGCGCGTCGCCACACGGAGGCCACGCCCGGCGACCTGCTCACCATCGCCGGAGCAGGCGCCGCCGTCGCGCCGGCCGGCAACCACGGACCCGAGGCGCATACCACGCACCTCTCGGCCGTGGACAGGCGGGGCAATGCCGTGGCGGTGACGCAGACGCTGACCTCGGCCTGGGGCTGCGGCGTCGCCGTGCCGGGCACCGGCGTGCTGCTGAACAACGCGATGACACTCTTCGACCCGCGGCCCGGCACGGCCAACTCGATCGCGCCGCGCAAACGGCCGGCATCGAGCATGGCGCACGCGATCGTTGTGCGCGACGGCGAAGTCGTGCTGGTGGCCGGGGCGCCGGGCGGGCGCCGCATCCTCGACACGGTGACGCAGGTGCTGCTCAGTGTGCTCGATCACGGCCGCGGCATCCAGGACGCGGTCTCCGGGCCGTTCATCGACAGCAGCGCGGCGGAGACGGGCATCGACGAGCGCGTCGATCCGGCGGTGATCGCGGAACTGGAGCGCCGCGGCCACCGCTTCGTCCTGCGCCGGGCCGACTTCCACCCCGGCCACTTCGCCCGGCCGGCGGGCATCACGCGCCAGCCGCACACGGGCGAGCTGCGCGGCGGCGCCGACCCCTACGCGCACGGTGTGGCCAGCGGCTTCTGAGGCGGCCGCGGGCAGGCGCCGGCTCGGCCGGAGGCGCGGGAATCAGCGCAGGTGCAGCTCGGCGCGAGCCGCCTGCCACGTATGCCCGCAGCGCGGACAGTGGAACTCCAGCTGGTCGATGTGCCGGCCGGAGGCGTCGCGCTTCCAGATGGTCCGCGCCGGGGCCACATGCGAATCGTCTGTCGGGCAGGCGGCGTACAGCTCATGGTGGAAGCCGTGCTCATCGGGAACGCTGAGCTGGCCCGTCTGCAGCGCCTCGGCGATGAGCTCCGCCTCGGGCTTCCGTGCGCTCATCATCGCGTTGCTCCCCCCTGCTCGACCGGGCGCGAACGCCGTTCGCGGCCAGAATGACCTTACGGCATCAGGACAGACGGATGCCGGCCTACGCGCGGCCGAGTGCCGGTATCTCACCACGCCGGGGAGCCGTGTCCATCCCTCGCGGTAGCTATTTCTGCGCTCATGGCCGCGGTCCCGTCACGCTTCGCCGACAACCGCCGTCGCCTCGATCTCGACCAGCCACTCGGGGTCGAGCAGGCGGCCGATCTCCAGCATCGTCGCGGCCGGGCGCACGGCGGCAAACGCTTCACCGTGGGCGCGGCCGACCGCCTGCCAGTCGGCGGCGTTGGTGAGAAACAGGCGCGTGCGCACAACATCGCTGAGCGAGCCGCCGAGTTCCGCCAGCGCCCGCTCGATGATCGCGAAGATCGCCTTCGCCTGCGCGTACGCGTCGCCGGGCGCGATCGTCGAGCCGTCGGGCGCGGTCGGCGCCGTGCCGGAGACCTCGATCACGTTGCCGATGCGCACGGCCCGACTGAAGCCGACCTGCGCCTCCAGCGGCCGGCCCGTGCCGTGGTTCCTGCGCATCGCCCTGTATCCTTCACCGGCCGCCACACACGGCCTTCAGGCGCCGCCTGAGCCGGCGGCCGGGACAAACTCGTGCTCGATCGGGTCACCGTCGTGCCAGTGCGGCACGACACGGTGGAAATACTCGACGCTGAGGAAGGCGCGGCGCAGCTCCGGCGAAAGGCGGTCGAATGGCATGTCCGGCGGCAGTTGCGTCGCGTGCTTGCGGCCCGATTCCACCTTCAGCTCTTCAAGGCCGGAAACGTCGATCTCGGTGGTGACGGAGAGGCGCGGCAGATCGCGCGCCGCCTCGCGTAGGTCGTCGCTGCCGAACTGAATGCCCTGGCTGCGCAGCTCGGCCTCCATCTGCTCGAACAGGTGCACCGGCAGCGCCATGTAGTACAGCGCCCGCGGCCCGTCCAGCCGCGCCGCCTCCCGCTGGAAGGCCGCGGTGGCGTGGCGATGCACCGCCAGGTGATCGGGATGGCCGTAGCCGCCGCTCGGATCCCAGGTGATCACCAGGCTCGGCCGCACATCGCGCATCTGCGCCGCGATCGCCTCGACGGCGGCGGCCGGGGCGGCGTTGCAGAGGGCGCGCGGGTCGGCGTTTTCCGGCGTGCCGGCCATGCCGGAGTCGCGGAAGTCGAGAAAGCGCACGTCCTCGACGCCGAGCACGGCGCAGGCCTCGCGCAGCTCGCGCTCGCGGACCTGGCCCAGCGTCTCCGGCGTCGCCAGCATCGGATCGCTGATTTCGCCCACTTCGCCGCGCGTGGCGCAGAGCAGGGTGACCGGCCAGCCTGCGCGGCGCAGGCGCGCCATGGTGCCGCCGATGCCGAAGGATTCGTCGTCGGGGTGCGCGATCACGACCAGCAGCCGTTGCATATCAGCCGGCATGATGCGGAACTCCAGTGCCTTGTGCCATGGTGCTGCATTCCGGAAGCGAGGCTCAGCGCAGCCCGTCGAGCGGCTGGCCGTTGAGCAGGATGGTGACGCTGTCGATCGTCTTGAACTGCGTCAGCGTCCAGGTGATCGCCATGGCCATGCGTCCCTGGGAAAGGTCGCCGAAGAAGCTGATGGGCTGCACGATGTCCACCGTGGCCACGCCGTTATCCAGCGCGATCGTGAAGACCTTGCCGTCGCTGATCGCGCCGGTGTCCACGTCGGGGAAGAAGCCGGCGGCAGCGATCTCCGGCGGCGGGCCTTTGAAGTACTGCTCCAGGGTGAAGGTGGCGATATCGGCGCGGTTGGAGAACATCAGCACCGGCGCCAGGCCAAGCGGGTTGTTCGGGTCGAACGGCGCGTTGACGTTGCCCCAGTAGACGATCACGTGCGCGGCGGCGCCGCCATCCGGCGCCTGCGCCAGGACCGGCGCGTTGCGGACCAGGGCCAGGCTCGTTATCAAAACAAGCAACAGGAGCAGGGGTGTGGCGCGTCGTCTCATCGTGCGAGGCATGGTATCCGGGCGGTTGGCAACCGGTCAAACGGCGGCGCGGCGGCCGCTCTGCTCGCCGCGCAGTTGACCGCAGGCCGCGGCGATCTCGACGCCCTTCTCCACACGCACGGTGACGTTGGCGCCGCCCTCGCGCAACACCCGCTCGAAGGCGAGCACACGCTGGCGCGAGGGGCGCCGCATGCGGCCGTTCGCCGTGGGATTCAACGGGATCAGGTTGACGTGGCACGGCCGGCCGCGCAGCAAGACGGCGAGATCTTTTGCCAGCGCCAGGCTGTCGTTCGTGCGGTCGATCAGCGCGTATTCGACGGAGTAGCGGCGGCCGGTCCCGACCGTGTACTCGTCAGCGGCGGCGAGGATCTCGGCGATCGAGGTACGCGCCGTGGGCACCAGCTCGTGCCGCAGGGCGTCGTCCGGGCTGTGCAGCGAAACGGCCAGCCCGATCTGCAGCCCTTCGGCCGCGAGGCGGCGCATCTGCGGCACCAGGCCGACGGTACTGACGGTGATGCGGCGCTGTCCGAGGGCGAAAGCCAGTGGATCGCTGAGGATACGCACCGCTCGCAGGGTCGCCGCGTAGTTCGCCAGCGGCTCGCCCATGCCCATGAAGACGATGTTGCTGAGGCGCTCGCCGCTGCTGTGCAGCTCGCGGGCGAAGTGCATCACCTGCTGTGCGATCTCTCTCGTCGCCAGGTTGCGCAGGAAGCCCTGCTGGCCCGTGGCGCAGAAGACGCAGCCCATCGCGCAGCCGGCCTGCGTCGAGACGCAAACCGTGGCGCGGGCGCGGCTCTGCTCTGTCGGGTCGTACTGCATCAGCACCGACTCGACCGACGTGCCGGCGTCGAGCTGCAGCAGCGCCTTGCGCGTGCTGCCGTCGCGCGAGTACTGCTCGGCGAGCACCGGCGCCGTCGCCAGCGGCAGCTCGACCGCGAGCCGGCCGCGCAGGCGCGCGGGCAGGTCCGTCATCTCCTCGTAGCCGCGGGCGAAGCGTTGATACACCCAGCGGCAGAGCTGGTCGGCGCGGTAGGCCGGCTCGCCAAGCTCCGCAAGGCGCTCGCGCAGATCGGCCGGCGTGAGGTCCCAGAACGCACGTGCTGTCATCGAACGGAGTGTATCAGCCGGTCTTCGCTTCGCTGCAAGCGCGCTGAATCGGCTCAGCCAAGCACGCTGCCGAGCAGCTCGCGCGCTCCGCGGGCGAACTCCGCCGCCGAGGCGGCGCCGCGGCCGGCGCGGCGCACGCGCAGCGGCGCCAGCAGGCCCGCGCCCGTGGCCACCGCGAACGCCGCCTGCCCGCGCTGCTCATCGCTAAGCGCGGCGTCCACCGGCAACGTCAGCACCGTACCCGGCGTGGCGCCCGGCGCGGTGTCTCCCAGCGGCCAGGCCTCCAGGATCTGCAGCGGCTCGCCGCGCAGGCGCGTGCTGCTCACCGGCCAGGGATAGTAGGCCCGCACCTCGCGCCAGAGCCGGAGCGCCGGCTTCGTCCAGTCGAGCGTGCCGTCTTCCTTGGCGATCGGCGGCGCCAGCGTCGCGTGCGACTCGTCCTGCGGCACGGCACGCAAATGACCGGCGATCCAGCCGGGCAGCGTCTCGATCAGCAGCTCGGCGCCGATGCGGCTCAGACGATCGGCCAGCGTGCCGGTGGTGTCGCCATCCAGCACGGGCGTGCTGCGCCGGCCGAGCACGGGGCCGGTGTCCATGCCCGGATCGATCTGCATGATCGAGACGCCGCTCTCGGCGTCGCCCGCCAGGATCGCCGCCGCCACGGCCGAAGCGCCGCGGTGCCGCGGCAAAAGCGAAGCGTGCACGTTGAGGCAGCCGAAGCGCGGCAGAGCGATCACCGCCGGCCGCAGGATCTGGCCGTAGGCGGCGACGACGATCAGGTCGGGCCGCAGCTGCTGCAACTGCTCGCGCGCCTCGGCGGTGCGCAGCCGCTCCGGCTGCAGCACCGTCAGGCCGTACTCCGCCGCCACCCGCTTCACCTCGGGCGCCACCAGGGCACGGCCGCGGCCGGCGGGCCGGTCGGGCTGCGCGTAGACCGCGACGATCGGGTAGCCGGCCTCGACCAGCGCCCGCAGCGCCGGCACGGCGAAGGCGGGCGAGCCCATGAAGATCGTGCGGATCTCGTGCGGGTTCATGGCGCCGGCACGCTCACTTCCAGGCCGACGCCGGCTGCGAGTGCGTCGGCGGCGCTGCCGTTGGGCAGGGCGATCTCAAGATAGCCTCCGCTGCCGATCAGCGCACACAGCTCGCGCTGGTCGCCGTAGGTGCGCACCAGCGGCAGACGCCGCCCCGCCGCCGCCACGGCGGCCACTCCCGACGGCAGATCGGCGGCGCGGATCGAGGTGATCAGGTTGCCGAAGCGATCGACGTGCACGACGACGCCACGCGGGCCGGCGGCGGTGCTCTGCGCCCGCGCCACGGGCAAATACCACACACGCTCCAGCTTCGGCCCCAGCTCGGCGAAGGGGAAGCCGGTGGCGAGCCAGGCGGCCGCCGGGCCGAAGATGTCCCGCCCGTGGAAGGTCGCGCTCGGCCCGCCGCGGATCACGCGATCGGAGCGAAGCTCCCGCGCCTCACAGCCGCCGGGTACGGATAGAAGGCGCGGTTCGACGCCGCCGGCTTCCTCTCCGCTCACCGCGCCGTCCAGCGCGGCGCTGAGCACACCGTTGTCCGGCCCCACCGCGTAACCCCGCGGCGTGCGCAGAGCAACGGCCGGACGCTCGGTGCCCACGCCGGGATCGACCACCGCGAGATGCACGGCGCCGTCGGCAAAGTACGGCCACGCCTGCCGCGCGAGGAAGACCGCTTCCGAGACGTTCTGTGGCGTCACCGCGTGCGTGACGTCAACGATCGCGCAGTTCGGGCAGATGCCGAGGATCACACCCTTTACCGTGCCTGCGTATGGATCGAGCAGGCCGAAATCGCTGAGGAAGCTGATCAGCGGGCGGGCCGGCGGCATCAGCGGCGCCGCGCGGCCAGCGACCACTCCTCGACGTCGGCGAAGCGGTCGGCGGTGCTGCTCAGCAGGCTCAGGTGAACGCCCGCGAGCGACTGCGGCACGGCGTAGACGTAGCGCGGGAAGAAGAGGATCACGGCCGGCACGTCCTGCCGGAACAAGTCGATGAAGGCGCCGTAGATCGCGGCGCGCTGGTCGGGGTCGGCCGTGAGGCGGGCGGCCTCGAGTAACTGGTCGGCGCGGGGGCTGGCGTAGTTGCTGAGGTTGCGCCCCTCTTCGCCGCGCTGCGAGCTGTGCCAGGCTGGGAAGGGGTCCGGGTCGGGGCCGGGATCCCAGCCGTAGAGCACGGCCTCGTACTTATGCGGCAGCAGCACGTTTTGCAGCAAGTCGCCTTCGGCCAGCGTTTGCACGCGCGCCTCGACGCCGATCGCACGCCACTCGCGCGCCAGCTCGTTGGCCAGCGCCGTGCGCTGCGAGTCGTTCGTCGTTTGCAGCGCGAAGCTAAGGGTGATCCCTTTCTGTTGCAGCACGCCGTCGGGGCCGGGTTGCCAGCCGGCCGCCTGCAGGAGGGCCCTGGCGCCGTTCACATCTGCCGTGCCGCTGGTGTCCGCCCCGGCCCAGGTGCCGGGCGGCAGCGGCGCGTCTGCCGGCGTCGCCTGCCCGTCCATGATCGCCTGCGTCAGGGTGTTGCGGTCGGTCGCCATGCTCAGGGCGCGGCGCACGACCGGATCCTGGAACTGGGCGCTGTTGAGGTTGAGGTAGACCAGGCTGTACGCCGGGCGCAGGCCGCCGATCAAGGTCTTACCCGACGCACGCAGGCGGTCGAGATCCTCGGGCAGCAACGGCGGCGGCAGCAGGCCGCTGTCGAGACGCTTCTGCTCGAGCGCCTGCAGCAGCGAGCCGCCGTCCGGCAGGAAGCGCAGCGCGATGCCTTTCAAGTACGGCGGCGCCAGGTAGTAGGCATCGTTGCGCCGCAGCTTCGCACCGCCGGCGGAGAGGGCGGTGAGCTTGAAAGGTCCGGTGCCGATCGGATGCTGGTTGAAAGGGTCGTTGATCAACTGCTGGGGTGTGTCACCGCCGAGGATGTGGCTCGGCAGGATGCCGGCGGAGCTGTAGGCGAGGAAGGGTGAAAACGAGGCGTCGAACTGGAAGGTCACGGTATACAGGTCGCGCACCTGCACGCGAGCGCGGCGCCAGACCTCAGCCATCGACGGATCGGCCTTCACACCCGGCGCGGAGAACGCCTGCTGCGTGAACAGTACGTCTTCGGCGGTGACGGGCTTGCCGTCCTGCCAGAGCACGTTGCGGCGCAGGACAAAGGTGAAGCTGGTGGCGTCGGTCGAAACCACCCAGCTTTCCGCCAGGTCGGGCTGCGGATTGCCGTCCGGACCTGGCCGCGTGAGGCCGGAGAAGACGAGCGCGGCGAGGTCGCGTTCGCTGGGACTGTCGGAGAAGAGCGGGTTGATCGTGCGCGGCGCCGGACCGACGACGCCTTCGGTCAGCGTGCCGCCTTCTGCGGGCAGGCTGCCGGAACGGGCGGCGGCGGCGGCGGTCCAGCCCGCCAGCAGCAGCGGCAGCCCGGCGACGAGCAGTGCCAGCGGCCAGACGCCCGGCCGGCGAAAGCGCTTCAACCAGGCCCAGGTGCTGATCGCTGCTTGCCGCCGGCTGGCGCTCACGCGGGTACCCCCGGACGACCGGGCCGCCGCGTCGCTACTGCGCGGCGCGCACGCTGAGGATCGAGACGCCCACGAAGATGATCACCAGCACGATCGTGAGCTGGAAGAGCGTCTTTTCCACGCCGCGCCGGGTACGGAAGACGGAGGTCGAGCCGCCAAGCCCGGCGCCGAAGCCGGAACCCTTGGCCTGCAACACCAGCACGATCGAGAGGGCGATCGCGACGACAAGCTGGGCGATGTTCAGTGTATGGAAAAGACTGAGCGCGAGGAGCATGCGCGGAAGCGTCCTTTGCCGGGTGCGGGGGCTAGTCCACGAGGACGGGGCTGCCGAACTCTTCGACCCTGGTCTCCCTGGTGGAATGGTACAGTTGCAGGATCGCGTGGGCAAGCTTGGTGTGGTCGTGCTTGTAGCGGTTCTCCTCGCTTATGACATCCATCTCCACGATGCGCGGGTCGCGCTCCTCGTCGGGCCGCAGCGCCACCGGCGCAGAGTGCCAGTCCGCCGGCAGGTCGTCCTGCACGTTGCTGTTGGCGATCACCAGGTCGAACAGATGCCGCCCGACGTGGTTTTCGAGGGCGCGGATGTGGTCGGAGACGCTGAAGTGGTCGGTCTCCCCGTGCTGCGTCGCCACGTTCGCCACGTAAATCTTGAGCGCGGGCGAGCGCTTGATCGCCTCTTGAATGCCGCGCACCAGCAGGTTGGGCAGGATACTGGTGTAGAGGCTGCCGGGACCGAACACGATCAGGTCGGCATCCAGGATCGCCGCGATCGCGTCGGGGTGGGCGGCGGCATCGGGCGGCTCGATGAAGACCTCGCGGATCGGCTTCTCGCTGTGGCCGATCGTCGATTCGCCGTAGATGCGATCGCCGTCCTTGGTGATGGCGGAGAGCGTCACGTCGGCCAGGGTGGAGGGCACGATCTGGCCGCTGGTGGCGAGCACGCGGCTGGTGGCGCGGATCGCCTCCTCGAAGCTGCCGGTGACGGCGCTCATCGCCACGATGAAGAGGTTGCCGAAGCTGTGGCCCTCCAAATCGCTGCCTTCGGAGAAGCGGTACTGGAAGAGGCTGCGCAGCAGCGGCTCGGTGTCGGAGAGGGCGGCGATGCAGTTGCGCACGTCGCCGGGCGGCAGCACGCCGAAGTCGCGCCGCAGGCGCCCAGAGCTGCCGCCGTCGTCCGCCACGGTGACGATCGCGGTGAGATGCGGCGAGACCTCTTTGAGGCCGCGCAGCAGGTTCGACAGCCCCGTGCCGCCGCCGATCGCGGCGATGCGCGGCCCCTTCGTGGGAAAGCGGTAGGCGTGCAGGCGGTCGACGAGGGAGCCGGACTCTTCGCTCTGATACGGCGCCAGCAACGCCATGCTCCAGCGCCATAGCCCGACGCCCAGGCAGGCGAAGGCGAGCACGATGAACAGGGCGCCGCGCCAGTAGCGCGGGATGAACTGCAACGTCAGGTAGTAGAAGGCGCCGGGAAAGCGGTAGCTCAGGTACGCCTCGCGCAGCACGTAGGCGATGCCGAGGCCCAGGATCGCCACGCCGATGACCTGCAGCGCCAGCCAGCGCTTGATATGCATGCCGGGCTTGAGCAGCTTCACGTACGGGGTGCCGCGCACCAGGCGCATCGTCGTCCGTCCAGTCCTCGCCGCAGTTCTCGGCCGGGGTGGGGCGGTTTCGTTGCTCAGCCCTCGTCCAGCAGCCGCTTGAGCGTCGCCTCCGCCAGCGCCGGGTCGGCGCGGCCCTTCGTTTCGCCCATCAGGCGCCCCTTCAAGGCGTTGATCGCCGCGGCTTTGCCGCTCCGGTAGTCGGCAACGGCCTTCGCGTTCGCCTCGATCACGCGGCGGGCGGCGGCGTCGATCGCCCCGGCGTCGCTGATGCGCGTCAGCCCCTTCGCCTCGACGATCGCGCGCGGCGAGCGTCCCTCGGCGAACGCCTCTTCGAAGACGTCCTTCGCCGCCTTGCCGGTGATCGTGCCGGACTCGATCAGGTCCACCAGCTCGGCCAACTGCTGCGGCGTCAGCTTCGCGTCCGCGATCTCGATGCCGCCGGCGTGCAGCAGCCGGGCGAAGTCGCCGTTCAGCCAGTTGGCGATGGCGCGGGCATGGGCGGCGCCGTTGGCGCCGGCAGCCTGCACAGCGGCCTCGTAGTAGTCGGCGCGGGCGCGGGTCTCGGTCAAAAGCTCGGCGTCGTAGGCGTGCAACCCGTACTGCTGCTCGAAGCGGGCGCGGCGGGCGTCGGGCAGCTCAGGCAGCTTCGCGCGGATGGTCGCGACCTCGGCGGCGGTGATGTTGAGCGGCGGCAGGTCTGGTTCGGGGAAGTAGCGGTAGTCGTGGGCAAACTCCTTGCTGCGCTGCGAAACGGTGCGCGCCTGGTCGTCCACCCAGCCGCGCGTCTCCTGGGCGATGCGCTCGCCGCGGTCGAGCATCTGCGACTGGCGCTTGATTTCGTACTCCAGCGCCCGCGCCACGGAGCGGAAGCTGTTCATGTTCTTGATCTCGACCTTGGCGCCAAGCTGCGGGTCGCCGAAGCGGCGCAGGCTGATGTTGGCGTCGCAGCGGAAGTTGCCCTCCTCCATGTTCGCCTTGCTCACGCCGATGTAGCGCAGGATCTGCTGCAGCTTGATCAGGTACTGCCGCGCCTCTTCGGACGAGCGCAGGTCGGGCTCGCCCACGATCTCCATCAGGGCGCAGCCGGCGCGGTTCACGTCGATCAGGCTGTAGCCGTCACCCTCGCCCCCAGTACCCGCGGCGCCGTCGAAGTGCTTCGAGGTCGCCGTGTCCTCTTCGAGGTGCACCCGCGTGATGCCGGGACGCTTCTCGCCCGCCTCGGTGCTGATCGTGAGGTAGCCGTTCAGGCAGAGCGGCATGTCGTACTGCGAGATCTGATAGCCCTTCATCAGGTCGGGGTAGGGATAGTTTTTGCGGTCGAACTTCGAGTGCTCCGGGACCGAGCAGTGCAGCGCCAGACCGGTCATGATCGTGTACTCGACGGCCTGGCGGTTGATCACGGGCAGCACGCCGGGCATACCCATGCAGATCGGGCAGACATGGCTGTTGGGCGCGGCGTGCGCGTACTCCGCGGAGCAGCCGCAGAACATCTTGCTGTGCGTGAGCAACTGGGCGTGCACCTCAAGGCCGATCACGACCTCGTAGGCGACTTCCGTGGCGGCGGTCATCGTAGCCTCACTCCTGTCAGCAGAAACGCGGATTCCGACGCGTGGTTGCACGCGTGCACTACTTCTCAGTGGATCGAGCGGCCGTCCCGCCGGCTTCGACTGCCTGCCGGAGCAACTGCGGCAGCTCGGCCATGAAGCGCGAGCGCGGCACCACGAGCGAGCAGCCCGCGGCTCGGCCCGCCGCGCCCAGCTCGCGCTGCACGTGCGGGAAAAAGCCGAGCACGAACAGGGCGGCGTCCAGGCGGCGCAGCGCCGCGACCGTCTCGGCCAGCGCCAGCCCGGGCGCGGCCAGGTCGATCACCGCGGCCACCGGCGCCGCCTCCGCGACGATCCCGGCCGCCGCCGCGGCCGATTCGGCCGTGCGCAGGCGGCAACCAAGCGCCACCGCGACGCCCTCGACACGCACGGCCAGCATCAGGTCCGGCGAGCAGAGCACGATCAGCGGTACAACTTCGGTCACGATCTAGCTCCGCGGACAACCGGCGGCTTGCCGTTCCGCGCACCATTGTAGACCGGAACGAACATCCGCCGGCGGGCCGCCTCACCCCGCAGAACGCGAGCGTTCGTCTCTGCGGGGAGTCTCCGTCTGCTCCGGGCGCACTGCGCCCCTCTGGAACCGTTGCGCTGCGCGCTGGCCCGCGGGAGGGGTGGACCGGAGGTACCCGGGGCGGGAGTCGAACCCGCATGCCTTGCGGCGACGGATTTTAAGTCCGCTGCGTCTGCCGTTCCGCCACCC
This sequence comes from Dehalococcoidia bacterium, assembly GCA_035310145.1. Classification (NCBI taxonomy): domain Bacteria; kingdom Bacillati; phylum Chloroflexota; class Dehalococcoidia; species Dehalococcoidia bacterium. The sequence goes on along the minus strand of DATGEL010000054.1, from coordinate 8,883 downwards.
GGGCGCGCCCGCCTCAAACACGACGAGGCGCCCCGTACAGAGCGCCTCGCAGACGGTGCGGTTGGAGGCGCCGACCGGATTCGAACCGGTGGTGGGGGTTTTGCAGACCCCTGCCTTACCACTTGGCGACGGCGCCGGGGAGGAAGCGTGCCGGGCGGACGATCTGGAGCGGAAGACGAGATTCGAACTCGCGACCCCCTCCTTGGCAAGGAGGTGCTCTACCACTGAGCCACTTCCGCAAAGCGCCGGCTCGCGCGAGCCGGCCGGTTCGGGTGCCGAGGAGGAGATTTGAACTCCTACGCCCGTAAGGGCACCACCCCCTCAAGATGGCGTGTCTGCCTATTCCACCACCTCGGCAGGCGGTCCGCGCACAACGCCGGTGCGGCAGGAGTGGAGGGACTCGAACCCCCGACCGGCGGTTTTGGAGACCGCTGCTCTACCGGCTGAGCTACACTCCTGTGTGCGGCCAGAAGCCTATGTTATCAGCAGCCCCATTCCCCGGCAACCCGAACGGGCCCGCGCCGGACGAGCGCGGAGGCGATGCGCCGGCCGCGGCGCGCGCGCAAGCGGCGTTCGAGGCGCTCGTGCAGGCGGCGCGGGCCTGCCGCGCCTGCCCGGCGATGGAAGGCCGCCGCCGCGTGCTTGGCCCGGCCAACGGCAGTCCGCCGGCGTGCGTGCTCTTCCTGGCCGAGGCGCCGGGCCGGCTTGGCGGCGAGCTGACCGGCGTGCCGCTCTCCGCCGACCAATCCGGCCGCCGTTTCGAGCGGTTGCTGCGCCTGGCCGGCCTGGCGCGGGCGGAGGTCTTCATCAGCAACGCGGCGCTCTGCAACCCCCAGGACGCACGCGGCCGCAACCGCCCGCCCGTGCGCGCCGAGCTGGCCAACTGCGCCGGCTGGCTGGCCGAGACACTGCGCGTCGTCGATCCAGCGGTGGTCGTCACACTCGGCGCCACGGCGCTGGCCGCGCTCGACCGGCTGGAGCCGCACGGCCGGGCGCTGCGCGGTTCCGTGGGCTGTCCCGCGCGCTGGGACGGGCGCTGGCTCTATCCGCTGTATCATCCCTCGCCGCGTGCCGGGCTCAGCCGGCCCTATGCAGAGCAGGACGAGGATTTTCGCCGGCTGGGCGCATGGCTGCGGCGCGCCGGGTTTGCCCGGCCGGGCGGCGCTGCGTAGCATGATTTGTGCAGCAGCGCACAAACCCGCTCGCTCCGCCTGGGCCGCATGAGCATCGATTCGCTGCCCTACATGGTGTTCCTCGTGCTGGTGGAGTTCACCGTCGGCGGCACGCTGGTGCTGTTCGCGGCGCACCTGCGCGGTCTGGTAACGCGCGGCTTCCTGAAGATGGGCGCGGCCACGGTGCTGGCGAGCGGACTGCTGGCCGTCTGGGTCGGTTTCAGCCTGGGCGGCCTCGCCGATGTGGGCGGCTACCCGCTGGATGATCGCTTGCTCAACCCGGCGCGGATCGCCCTGCTGCTGCTTGCCGGCCTGCTGGCGCCGTACACACTGTTGGTTTGGCAGGAGCGCGAGCCGGCCGGCAGGCTCTGCGGCGCGGCGGCGAGCGCCGTCTCGCTCGGTGCGCTGGGCATCTGTGCGGCCGTCTTCCGCCTGCCGGCCTGGGGCTACGCCGGCGTGCTGCTCAGCCTGCTGGCCGGCGCGCTCAGCCTGGGCGCGGTGACGATGGGCATGGTGCTGGGACACTGGTACCTGGTGACGCCGCGCCTGCCGGAGCAGCCATTGAACGAGCTGACGCTGGCGCTGATCGCCGTGCTGGCGGTGCAGGCCGTGATCGTGCTGGTGAACCTCGCCATTCCGGTGAAGCTGACGCCGGACAGCGCGGCGGGGCCGCTGATCCAGAACCCGGCGCTCTGGCTGCGGCTGGGTGTGGGGCTGGCCTTCCCGATCGTGCTGGCGGTGATGGCGTGGCGTTCGAGCGTGGTTCGCGGCATGATGTCGGCGACGGGGCTGCTGTACGTGGCGATGGGCGCCGTGCTGGCCGGCGAGGCGCTGGCCCGCGGCCTGCAGTTCGTCACGGCAATCCCGTTCTGAATTGGCTCTCACCCCCTCCCCTCGCCCACTCGTTGCACGATGAGCGAGGGGCGATCGGGCGGATCTGGTACGAGAGGGCGCCGGGTTAACCGAACACTGATCGGAACGCTGCATGTCGGATCGCCTCCTTCTCCCAGGATTGGGAGAAGGAGGAAGGGAGGATGAGGGCCGATGGACCGCAACCAGGCCTGGGAGCTGCTCTGCGAATACACCAAGACCGACCAGTTGCGCCGCCACGGCCTCTCGGTCGAGGCGGTGATGCGCGCCGCGGCGGTGAAGCACGGCGAAGACCCGGACCGCTGGGGCATCGTCGGCCTGCTGCACGACTTTGACTACGAGAGCTTCCCCGACCAGCACCCCACGGCCGGCAAGCCGATCCTCGAAGCGCACGGCTATCCGGCAGACATCGTGCGCGCGATCCAGTGCCACGCCGACTTTTTGGGCCTGACGCGCGAGACGCCGATGGAGAAGATGATCTTCGCCGTGGACGAGCTGACGGGCTTCATCATCGCCTGCACGCTGGTGAAGCCGACGAAGAGCCTCTCGGAGATCGAGCCGAAGAGCGTGCGCAAGAAGCTGAAGGACAAGGCCTTCGCCCGCGCCGTGCTGCGCGACGATATTTATAAGGGCGCCGACGAGCTGGGTGTCGATTTAGACGAGCAGATCGTGTTCGTCGCCGAAGCGCTGAAGCCGGTGGCAACGGAGATCGGCTTGAATCCATAGGGGATGGGCAGAGTCATGTGTAAGGCATGCCCAATTAGTCCACGGGGTGGCCATGCCCGCGACTGCCGCTGGATTTGCTTACGCCATCGACCGCCTGCGTCGAACTGTGCGGCCCCCGATTACCGTGACACCTTCACCGGCCGGCGTCCGCTTCCTCCGCGACGTGCCGATACCCATGCGAGACGGCACCATTCTGCGAGCCAACGTCTGTCGGCCGGCAACCGGCGGTCGCTATCCCGTCCTCATCTGCGCCCATCCCTACCGCAAGGATAACCTGCCGCACCGCTGGCGCTTCGGCTACAGGCTGCCGCTTCAGTACCGCCTCGTGCGGGTAAGCGGTTCGGTCACGCTATCGGCCTGGACCGGGTGGGGAGGCACCAGACCCGGCATTCTGGGTGCCGTGTGGCTATGTGGTCGTCAATGTAGACCTGCGGGGGTTCGGCCGTTCAGACGGTGAGGGCTCGCTCCTCTCCGACGCCGAGGCGCGGGATTACTACGAGATCGTCGAGTGGGCGGCGGCCCAGCCGTGGTCCAGCGGACGGGTCGGGCTGAACGGCGTCTCCTATCTCGCCCTCAGCCAGTGGATGGTCGCGGCGCTGCAGCCGCCCCACCTCTCAGCGATCTGCCCATGGGAGGGCTTCAGCGACGTGTACCGGGATTTTGCCCGCCCGGGCGGGATCCAGGAGGACGGCTTCTTCCCGCTCTGGAGCGCGCAGTCGTGGCGGTCTGGCCGGCTGCGCGACGATCCCCGCAGGGAGCAGCTCGCGCGGCCGCTCTGGGATCACTGGTGGGCCGCTCTCACGCCCGCGCTGGAGCGGATCGTGGTCCCCGCACTCATCTGCGCGAGCTTCTCGGACCACTGCCTCCATAGCCGCGGCTCGTTCGCCGCGTTTCAGCGCATCGCCTCGGCGCAGCGCTGGCTGTATACCCATCGTGGCGGCAAGTGGGCGACCTACTATTCGCCGGAGGCGCAGGCGTTTCAGCTCCGCTTCTTCGACCACTTTCTAAAGGGCGCAGAGAACGGCATGCGGGACGTGCCGCCCGTGCGATTAGAGGTGCGCGAGACCGGGAAGGCGGTGCACGCGGTTTGCGAGGAGCGCACTTGGCCGCTCCCCGCGACCCGGTGGACGCCGCTGCACCTGCACCCGGACGGCACGTTGCGGGAGCGACCGGCGGCGGCCGGCGCACGGCGCTTTGCGTCCCGTGGCGGTCGAGCCTCCTTTGCCTGGGCCGTCCCTTACGACCTCGAACTGACCGGACCGATGGCCCTGCGGCTCTGGGTGGAGTGCTGCGGCGCGTCGGACGCGCACCTCTTCGTCGGCGTGCGCAAGCTTCGTGGAGAGCGGGAGGTGGTCTTCGAAGGTTCCTACGGGTTCGACCACGACCTGGTGACCCGCGGGATGCTGAAAGTCTCGCACCGAGAGCTCGATGTGCAGCGGTCAACCCCGTGGCAGCCCGTGCACCGGCATGAGCGTGCCGAATCGTTGCAGGTCGGTCAGGTGGTACCGGTCGACATCGAGCTGTTGCCGTCGGCGACGCTCTTTCGGCGGGGCGAGACCTTGCGGCTGGATGTGCAAGGGGAAGCGTTCTTCCGCTGGAACCCGCTCGTGGGTCAGTTCCCGGCTCGCTACGAGCCGAGCTCCCGGAGCACCATCGTCTTGCATTGCGGCGGCCGCTACGAGGCACGGTTGCTGGTCCCCGCGGTACAACCCGAGGGAGCCGGCCCCGGAACCCCGGACGCGGGAGTGAGTGGAAGCGCGCCGCACTGAGTGGCGGGGCGCTCCGTAGCCTGGCAGCGGGTCAGGCCGGACGGTAGATCTTGCTGCCGCTGTCTCGGAACTCCTGCGCCTTCTCCGCCATGCCGACGGCCAGCACCTGGTCCTCGCTCAATCCCTTCTGCTGGGCGTACTCGCGCACGTCCTGGCTGATGCGCATCGCACAGAAATGCGGCCCGCACATCGAGCAGAAGTGCGCGACTTTGGCCGGCGCGGCGGGCAGGGTCTCGTCGTGCATGCTGGCCGCTGTTTCCGGGTCCAGCGAGAGGTTGAACTGGTCCTGCCAGCGGAACTCGAAGCGGGCCTTGGAGAGCGCGTCGTCGCGCTGCTGGGCGCCGGTATGCCCCTTCGCCAGGTCGGCGGCGTGGGCGGCGATCTTGTAGGTGATGACGCCGTCCTTGACGTCCTGCTTGTCCGGCAGCCCCAGGTGCTCCTTCGGCGTGACGTAGCAGAGCATCGCCGTGCCGTACCAGCCGATCATCGCCGCGCCGATGGCCGAAGTGATGTGATCGTAGCCGGGGGCGATATCCGTGGTCAGCGGCCCGAGCGTGTAAAACGGCGCCTCGTGGCAGACCTCGAGCTGCAGCTCCATGTTCTCCTTGATTTTGTGCATCGGCACGTGGCCCGGCCCCTCAATCATCACCTGCACGTCGTGCTGCCAGGCGATCTCGGTCAGCTCGCCCAGCGTGCGCAGCTCCGCAAACTGAGCCTCGTCGTTGGCGTCCGCCGTGCAGCCCGGACGCAGGCCGTCGCCCAGCGAAAAGGCGATGTCGTAGCGGCGCATGATCTCACAGATCTCTTCGAAATGGGTGTAGAGGAAGTTTTCCTGGTGGTGCGCCAGGCACCACGACGCCATGATCGAGCCGCCGCGCGAGACGATGCCCGTGATGCGCTTCGCCGTCAGCGGAATGTGCGCCAGCCGCACGCCGGCGTGGATGGTGAAGTAGTCCACGCCCTGCTCCGCCTGCTCGATGATGGTGTCGCGGTAGACCTCCCAGCTCAGGTCCTCGGCCTTGCCGTCCACCTTCTCCAGCGCCTGGTAGATGGGCACGGTGCCGATGGGCACGGGGCTGTTGCGCAGAATCCACTCGCGCGTGGTGTGGATGTTCTTGCCCGTGGAGAGGTCCATCACGGTGTCGGCGCCCCAGCGGGTCGCCCAGGTCATCTTCTCCACTTCCTCCTCGATGGACGAAGCGACCGCCGAATTGCCGATGTTGGCGTTGATCTTGACCAGGAAGTTGCGGCCGATGATCATCGGCTCGCTCTCGGGGTGGTTGACGTTCGACGGGATGATGGCGCGGCCGCGGGCCACCTCTTCGCGCACGAACTCCGCGGCCACGCCCTCGCGGATGGCGATGAACTGCATCTCGGGCGTGATCATGCCGCGCCGCGCATAGTGCAGTTGCGTGACGTTCTTGCCCGCGCGGGCGCGCAGCGGCTGCCGCCGCAGGCCGGGGAAGACCGCCAGATTCGCCCGCGGGTCGTCCGGACGCAGGCCGTTGTCTTGCGGCTGGACGTCGCGACCGGCATACGCCTCGACATCGCCGCGCTCCAGGATCCACGGTCGACGCAACGGCGGCAGCCCCTGGCGAACGTCCACCTGCACAGTCGGGTCGGTGTAGGGTCCGCTCGTGTCGTAGAGCTGGACCGGCGGATTCTCCTCGTCGCCGAAGCGGCCGGAGGTTGGGGCAAGCGCGACTTCGCGAACCGGCACCTGCAGGTCGGGGCGCGGACCGGAAAGATAGGTCTTGCGGCTGCCGGGGAAGGGAGCGGCGCCAGCGAGGCGTGGGTCGTCGGCCAGCTGTGTCATGAGTGTTCTCCTGGTGCACGGCACGGCGCCGGGAGAACCGCAAACCACCACCCGGCTGGATGGTGGTTGGAATAGTGTGCTGGCCATCGCTCCCTGCGCCGGCATTACCCGGGTCAGGTTCGAACGGTCGGCGGCGGTCTGGCCACCCTCTCAGCCCGGCGTGCCCGAGCTCCCGTGTCGCCTATTCAGTTGGTGGCTCGACCATAGCCCGCATCGCCGCCGCCGGTCAAGGGTGCACGGCGGCGGAATGGCTGGCGGAGTAGCGCATCGAGGAACGTCGCCCCCATGCCCGAGCGCACGATGTCGCTGCACCGATCGGGAGGCCAGAACCGCCGGGCGCAACCACGCCTCTGCCCTCAGTCCAACGAGGCAGCCACGAGCGCGCCGAAGCGGCCCGTCGGAACGCCTTCGCGGCGGTGCGAGTAGAAGAGGTCGAGGCGGCAGGCGGTGCAGAGGTCGGCGCAGTCGATGCCGGCCTCGGGCAGGCCGGCGGCAAGCAGCTGGGCGCGCAGGGCCGTTTCGAGCGAGAGATGCGGGCGTTCACCGTGCGAGCGGTCGACGATGCCGGCAGCGCGGCCGCTGGCCGCTGCCACCGCCTCGGCCACCTCTTCACCCACCTCGTAGCAGCAGACGCCGATCGCCGGGCCGATGCCGGCCACGAGCCGCTCTGGCCGGGAGCCGAACAGGCGCTGCATCGAGGCGACCGCCTCGCGTCCGACGCCCGCCGCGGCGCCGCGCCAGCCGGCGTGCACCACGGCCACGGCGCGCTGCGCCGGGTCAACGAGGACGATCGGGGCGCAGTCCGCGGCCTGCACCAGCAGCGGCACGCCCGGTGCACGCGTGGCCAGCATGTCGGCTTCGCAGAGCGGCACGCCCGGCTCGCCCGGCGCCTCTGCCAGCGCCGCCTGCACGCCGTGCACCTGCTTTACCGTTGCCGGGTGTGCCCCCGCAACAACGAGGTCCGCGGCCAGCCTCCGATTTTCCAGCACCGCCTCGCGCACATCGCCCACGGTCAGGCCGAGGTTGGCTGAGCTGTACGGCCCGCGGCTGACGCCGCCGAGACGCGTGGTAAGCGCGTGCCGCACGCCGGGTACGGCGTCGAGCAACGAGAAGCGCAGGCAAACCACACCCGCGCCGCGGTCGAGGCGCATCACTCGGCGCCGTTGCGCCGGGCGCCGCCGCTCAGCGATGCCTGCGCCTGGGCGGGCGCGCGGCCGAGATCGTGCAGGAAGTCGAGCAGCAGGCGGTTGCAGGCCTCCGGCTGCTCCTCCAGCGGCAGGTGGCCAGCCTGCTCCACGACTTCCAGCCGCGCGTGCGGGAGCTGTTCGGCCAGGCGGCGGCCGACCTTCAGATCGACCACGCGGTCGCCCTCGCCCCAGAGCAGCAGCGCGGGCGCCGCGATCTGCGACAGGTCCAGCCGCGCGTCCTTCGCCGCATCCCGCAGCACTTTGCGCACGGCGGCGGCGGAGCCCGGCAGCCGTGACGATCGCGCATAGCCTTCGACCACGTCGTCGGTGATGAACGCTGGGTCGAAGGCCGAACGTTGCGCGAACCAGCGCATCGCGCCATGCCGCGGCATCACCCAGGCCTGCCCCAGGCGGTACAAGCGGCGGCTGCCCCGCGGCGGCAGCCGCGGCGGCTCGGCGGCGGAGGTCGAGCTTACCAGCACCAGCCGCTCCACCAGCTCCGGGTGTTCGAGCGCCAGCCGCTGCGCCACGCCGCCGCCCAGCGAGTGCCCCAGCACCACCGCACGCTCGATGCCCTGCCGGCCCAGGAACTCGGCCAGCAGGCTCACCCAGTTGCTCGCCGAGTACTCGATCTGGGCGCCGCGGTCCGAGTAGCCGAAACCGGGGAGATCGACGGCCAGCACGCGAAACTGCGCCGCCAACGCCGGCATCGTGTGGCGGAAGGAGAAGGTTGAGCCGAGAAAGCCGGGAATCAGCAGGACGGGGAAGCCTTCGCCCTGCTCCTCGAAGTGCAGGGCAACGCCGCGCACCCAGAAGCGCTGACCGGGCAGTTCGGCCGTGTCGGCATCCAGCGTTTCGAAGCGGGCCAGCGCCCGCTGCGCCAGGCGATCGGCCAGCACGGCGCCCGCCCCCAGCGCCGCCAGGCCCGCGCCCGTCAGCAGCAGCTTCGTGTTCATCGGCGTCCTTCGGCGCTCGGGCCGGCGAGAGCGCCCGCGGGCTCGCCCTCGCCGCAAAGCAGCCCGGCAAACAGCCGCAGCGCGCCGGCGATGCGCGGCCCGTACCAGGTCAGCGCCTTGCCGTCGACGAGATGGACCCGCCCCCGCGCGACGGCGGGCACCGCGGCGTAGGGCGCGAAGTCGGCCAGGTGGCGGGCGGCGAAACGATAGGGCTCGTCCGGCAGGAGGATGACCTGTGGCGCCGCGGCCGGCAGCCCGGCAAGCTCGACGGAGAAGTAGTGCGCCGGACCCTCGTCTGGAAAGACGCTGACGCCACCGGCCAGCGCCAGCAGATCGGCCACGTACGTGTCGCGCCGCGCCACCATGTACGGCAGTCGCCAGATCGGG
>DATGEL010000053.1 GCA_035310145.1 Dehalococcoidia bacterium | reverse complement strand
CCTGCGCGAAGGAGCGCTGTGATGCAAGCCATCATTTTGTGGATCGTGGTCGGGCTGGCCGCCGGCTGGCTGGCGAGCAAGGTCGTGGCCAGTCCCCACGGCATCATCGTGGACCTGTTGCTGGGCCTCGTCGGCGCGTTGCTGGGCGGCTTCCTGCTGCGGGCGCTGGTCAAGCAGGTCGGCCCCTTTACGAATGCGCACGCGGAGCAGTACCGGCTCGCCTCGCAGGGGAACCTTGCCTGGACTTGGGAGTCGATGCTGACCCATATCGCCGTCGCCTTCCTGGGGGCGCTGCTGCTGCTGCTGCTCCACCGCCTGCTCTTTGCCTCACGGCGTGGCGGCCTGCGCCACGCCTAGCCCCGCGTGGTCTGCAGTCCACACGCAAAAGGACCGTTCGTGGTGGCCCTCGTGGAGGGGCGTCCGCAGCGAATTTAGACATGGTTTCAAAACCGGCTGTTGCGCCAGAGCTGACGCGGTGGCGGCGAGTCAGCGGCCGGTTTTGAAACCATCTGTAAGGAGCATGGCATGAAAGTCGATGCGTTCAAGCAACTCCCCGTCGTGAGTATCGAAACCGGCGCCAGGTTGGGCTATGTGGACGACCTCCTCTTTGACATCAGCCCGCTTCGTGTGGCGGCGCTCCGCGTCAAAGCCGAGGGCCAGCAAATCGTGGTGCCCTGGAGCGTCGTCAAAACCGTCGGGTCCGATGCGATCATGGTGCCCGACGATGCCGCCGCGCACACCACGTCTTCCGAGAGCGGCCTGTCCGCGCTGCCGGACATCGCCGCGCTGCGCACGCTCAAGGTGGTCGACGAGGGCGGCACCTTCGTTGGCACGGTGAAAGAGTTGGATGTCGATCCGGACAGCGGCGCCGTCACACAGATTGAAGCGCACACGGGCGGTGTGCTTGGCATTGGCGGCACGACGACGGCGATCGGCGCGGCGGACATCCGCAGTATCGGCGATGAGGTGCTGCTGACGGCCGTCCGGCGCCCGGAGCAAGAACCCGCGGCCACAAAGACCTCGTAGCGGCCCGCTGTCACCCGACCTATCAGGCAGAGCAGCGAGACCCCGGCAGGTTGAACTGCCGGGGTCTCCTGGTACGGCGCGGTGGCGCTGCTTCCCGCATGCACCTACCCAACCAGCGCAGGAAGCGTAGAACGCATCACCAGAGAGCGCAGTCTCAGCCTGGCCAGACGCAGTTTGCAGTCGTATCAGTCGGGCAAGGGCGCCACGCTGGCGGCGATTGTCTACCGCGCTGTGCTTGCACTGTTCTCCATCGCACTGCTCGGGGTCGCGATCCGGGCTTCTTCATCGGTGGAGCGGCGCGGTCGACCATCGCGCGGCCCGCGCTCGCCGCTGTCGCAGGACGGGTGACCGCGGCGAAGCCATAGACCACTGGCGCGGGTGAACCCGTGCGCGTCGGCGCCGGGTGTCCATTCGCCGGTCGCGACCGAGCCCACGCATCGGTGTATCGATGTAAGCGAGACGCCACGTAGGTCGGCTATCAGCGTAGCTGCCCAGGATGATGCGGTCGCGTTTGCCGCCGCGGAGTCGGAAGGCATGCCCTCGCGTCCTGCCCCGCCGCGCGCCGAACCCGTGGTGTCCGGGCACCACCAGCGCCGCTGGGGCCGTGTGCGAAACGCCGCGCGGGTGGCAGCAGGACTCGCGCTGCTGAGCGTTGTCGTTGGCGGCAGTGTGCTGCTCGTGCGACAGCGGAGACACTGACGGCGGGAGCCGCCGCTCGTTTCCGCGGGTGCGCCGCGGGGGCACGGTGGGAGTGAGCGCTGCGGGCCTCATCGCGGCTGCAGCCGCGATCGGCGTTGTTCAACTCGCTGGAGCCTTTGAGCGGCAGCAGGCAGCGCTTCGGAGGATGGCGCGTCGGACGGCCTGTGCGACGCTGAACCGGTACGTCACGTCTGCATCGCGTATGGGACGACGTTCTTGTCGGGCGCCTTCCTGCGGGAAAGGACAGCCAGTATGAGTGTGTTGAGCGGGCTGCACGGCACCATCGCCAGCATCATTCTCTATGCGCTGCTCTTTGCTGATGAAACTGGTCTGCCCATCCCGTTCGCACCAAACGAGGTGCTGCTGCTCCTCGCTGGAGTGCTGATCCGGACCGGCGCGATCTCCGCCTGGATCTTCCTGCCCGCCGCACTGGTGGTCATGGCGGCCGGCATGCTGGTGGGGTATGGCTGGGCCCATGCCGTCGGCCGACCCGGCGTTGCGCGGGTGGTGCGCCTGGTCCACGCCGAGGCCGCGCACCGCCGCATCCTTGGGCATCTGGAGGCAGCCGGCCCGCTGGGCATCGGCGTCGCCCGGCTCCTGCCAGGCGTACGGCCGTGGGCAACGCTCTCCTGCGGTGCCATGGGCATCCGCCTGCCCCGCTTTCTGCTCGCGGCGCTGCCCGCGCTGCTGCTGTGGCTGGTGAGCTGGACGGCATTGGGGGTACTGGTCGGTCTCCCGGTCGAGCACCTGCTCGGCGTGTTCCAAAAGCTGCTGCTGCGGGGTGTGCTGCTGGTGGTGATCGGGGCTGCTGGCTACGTGGGCCTGCGGCGCCTGCAGCGGCAAGACCTGGTGGCGGAGCGGCGGCGGGTGGTCTGGTTGCCGTTGACGCTCCTGCTGACGGGCGCCGCGGTCGCCAGCATGGCGGCGGGTGTGTTGGCGATCGGACGCGGCCTGGTGGGCGATGACCAGGCCACCTGGGTTGATGCCCTGCTGGTGGCCGTCGTGGTGACCGCTGTCGGTGGTGCCACGCTGGTCAAGAACCAGCGCCGGCATCTGAACCAACTTGGACCGCAGGCATGAGCGGCTGGTGCGTCCATCGACGGGCGGTGACACGTCGCACGGGCGGGGCACGTCCAAACGGACCACATCATGGCATTTCGTCGCCGTCACCCGGACGCTGGGCCGGACTCCGGCAACAGGGGCAGAGCCGTCCGCATTCGGGTTCGCGCGGTTGCAGACTTGCAAGAGGCGCTTCGTTCCTGAGCGCACGGTTCATGGAATTGCCAGCGATCGCTCATTGACATCCTTTCTGGGCCGCTCCTACCATGAGTGCGGCGCCGAGCGGGCGCCTACAACCGAATATTCGGCGCCGAACCCGCGATCGCGGGGCGGGGGACCCAGTCTCCGGGGTGAGTTCCTGCAACGCAGGAAGGGGCAGCCTTTCAGCCCTAACCCGTCAGCTAACCTCGCAGGCGCAGCGAAAGGGCTGTCTCATCATGGGGCTGGCCCTTTTCTCTTGTCTTCCCGCCGGCCTGCCCCGTTTGAACAGCGCCTCCCACCGGGCCCTGCGCCCGCGCCGGAGTCGCATGCTCCCCCGGCGAGCGTTTGCCGGGGAAAGGGGCCAGCCACGCGACCGCAAGAGGCGATTTCATCTCCCGATTGGGTTGGCGACGATCTCTTCAACCTGACCAGCGGCAGCGGCGCCGCGACGATCGCTCCATCGCGCCCCTGGCGGCAGATGAGCCGCACGATCGCTCCAGCACCGGCGTTCGAGCTGCCGCCACACCGGCCGCTGGTCGAGCCGGATGCGGCCCAGCCGCCCATGGCCGGCAGCTGGGCGGCCGACCCACACGGCCGCGGCCGTCTCCCGGGCCGCCTGCTCGACACGCTGCCCGCGCTGCTCACGTGGCTGGTCGTGCTTTCGCCGCTGTGGGCGGGCTACTTCCTGCCGGTGCCCTTCGCGGCCGCGATCCTGCTGTTCGACGTCTACTGGCTCTATCTCTCCGGTTCAACGGCGCTGCGCGCCTGGCGATCGCACCGGCGCATGCAGGCCGACGCCGAAGAGGACTGGCACAAGCTGTACCGCGCCGATCGCCTCTTCCGCCGCACCTATCTCGACTGGGGCGCGGTGCGCCACGTCGTGATCATTCCGAGCTACAAGGAAGATGAGGCGATCCTGGTCCGCACGCTCGAGAGCCTCGCCGCCCAGGACGTGTGCGATCAGATCCACGTCGTGCTGGCGATGGAGCAGCGCGAGGCCGGCGCCCGCGCCAAGGCCGAGCGCATCGCGTCGCTGTTCCGCGGCTGCTTCGACGGCATTTCGATTACCCTGCATCCCGCCAGCCTGGCGGGCGAGGTGGCCGGCAAGTCCTCCAACGAGGCGTGGGCGGCGCACTGGGTGCGCGACGAGCTGGTCGGCCGGCGCGGCTGGGACCTCTACGCCACGACGATCACGAGCTGCGACGCGGATACGGTCTTCCACCCGGCCTACTTCGCCTGCATCACCTACAAGTTCGCCACCGACGCCAACCGCTACCGGCACTTCTGGCAGTCGGCCATCCTGCTGAACAACAACATCTGGGATTCGCCCGCGCCGCTGCGCGTGGCCAGCGCCCTCGCCGGCGTGCACATCATGTCCAACCTCATGCGCCGCAACCGCATGATGTTCCCGCAGTCCACCTACACACTCAGCCTGAAGATGGCGGACGACGTGGGCTACTGGGACCCGGACGTGATTCCCGAAGACTGGCACATGTACCTGAAGTGCTTCTACGCCTTCGGCGGCGAGGTGACGGTCGAGCCGGTCTTCCTACCCACGGGCAACGACGCCGTGCGCAGCCGCAGCTACGCGGCGAGCCTGAAGATGGCCTACGTGCAGCACAAGCGCCACGCCTGGGGCTCAAGCGATGTGCCCTATGCGATCGTCCAGGGTATCGGTCATCCCGAGATTCCCTTCGTCAGGAAGGCGCGGCGCTTCATCGCACTGGCGGGCAACCACTTCCTGTGGGGCACGCACTGGTTTCTGCTCAGTCTCGGCTGGTTCATGCCGGCGGTGATCGGCCGCCTGTTCGGCCACGACCATGCGCCGGTCTGGCTGCCGCTCGGGGCACGCGTGCTGCTCTGGGCCTGCTTCGTCCCCTACATCAGCATGTTCTTTCTCGACCGGCGGCTGCGGCCGGCGAGGCCCGCCTGGTGGCGAGCGCGGCACACGGTAGCCGACATCGCCTGGTGGGCGCTGCTGCCGGTCACCAGCCTGCTGTTCTCGACCTTCCCCGCGCTCGAGGCGCAGACCCGGCTGGCGCTGGGCAAGCGCCTGGAGTACCGCGTGACGGAGAAGGCGGCCTGAGCGGCGCGGTCTGTTAGCTGCTTCACACTGTCGGCGTGAACTTCGCTGCTAGCCGCATCCCTGCGGGCCGCGTACGATGGCGCCAATTGACCCCAGGCAGGTACTGCATGTCCGAGCCAGGCGCCATCGATCTCGCCTTCATGGGCACCGGCAACGCTTTCGCCCCGCAACGCTGCTGGAGCGGCTTCGTGCTCAATCAGCGCCACCTCTTCGACGCGCCGCCCACGGCGCTCTACAGCCTCAAGCGCATGGGCGTGCCGCTGGCGGGCATCCAGTCGGTGTTCGTCTCGCACTTCCACGCCGACCACTTCTTCGGCCTGCCCTTTCTGCTGCTGGAATATGCCTACCTGACGAAGCGCAGCGAAGACCTGACGATCATCGGCCCGCCCGGCATTGAGCCGCGCCTGCGGCAGCTCGTCGAGATCGGCTATCCCTCGCTGAACGACGGCGACCACGGATACCGCCTGTGTTATGTCGAGATCGAAGACGGCGCCGCGAGCGAAGTAAATGGCCTGCGCTACGAGACGGTCGAGGTGGAGCACGGCGGCGAGGCGCTGCGCGCCTTCGGCTTCCGCGTGCAGGCCGAGGGGCGCACCCTGGCCTACACCGGCGACACGAGTTACTGCGAACAGCTCGTACCACTGGCACGCGGCGCCGACGTGCTGGTCACCGACTGCACCTACGCCGCCGGCCGCAACAACCCGGAGCATATGAGCTTCGAGGAGGTACGTGAGCTGCAGGCGCGGATCGGCGGCGCCACGGAGATCCTGCTGACGCACCTGGGCGAGCCGCCGCCGGGCAAGGGCTGTCGCCGCATCACCGTCGCCGCCGACCAGACGCGCTACCGCTTCTAGCGCCGTGCACGCCGTCGTCGTCGCGGGCGGCGAACTCGTGCTCTCCGCGCGCATCGCCCGAGCCGTGCAGTCCGCCGATCTCCTGATCGCCGCCGACAGCGGCGCCCGCCACCTGCCGGCGTTGGGGCGCAGTGCCGACGTCTTGATCGGCGACTTCGACTCGTTCGATCCGGCCGGCGCGCCCGGTGCGGAAACGGCCGAAGTCGTGCGCTTTCCCAGCGCCAAGGACCAGACCGACCTGCATCTCGCGGTGCGCGAGGCCGTGCGGCGCGGCGCCACGGCCGTGACGGTGCTCGCCGCGCTGCGCGGATCCCGCCTCGACCACGGCGCCGCCAACGTGCTGCTGCTCAGCGCTGCAGAGTTCGCAGCCATCGACCTGCGCGCCCTGGACGGCCTGGACGAGTTGCGGGCGGTGCGCACCAGCGCCGAGATCGCGGGCGCTCCTGGCGACCTGGTCACGCTGCTCGCCCTGACACAGCGCGCTGCCGGCGTCACCACGGAGGGCCTGCTCTATCCGCTGCGCGAGGCACCGTTGCGGCGCGGCGATTCACGCGGCGTGAGCAACGTGCTGCTGGGGGCGCACGGCGCCGTGCGGCTGCGCCGCGGCATGCTGTTGCTGATTCACCGCGCGGGCGGCGACCCGAACGCGATCCGCTAGTATCATGGACGTGACTGCCCGTGCGTCCATTGCCGGCCGCGCGGTACGATCGGTCTGCGTCCCTTCCTACTTCCGCCCATCCCTGGGGGCGCTCTACGAGACATGACAATGGTTTCAGCGAACACCAGCGAGCGCATCTATCTGGACCATGCGGCAACTACCGCCGTCGATCCGCGCGTGGTGGACGTGATGCTGCCGGCGCTCGCACAAAGCTGGGGAAACCCGAGCAGCATCTACCGCGAAGGGCAGGAGGCACGGCGCCTGCTCGACGAAGCGCGCGACCGGGTTGCCGCGATCCTCGGCGCACAGGCAGCGGAGATCGTCTTCACCGCGGGCGGCAGCGAGGCCGACAACTGGGCGATCCGCGGCGCCGCGTATGCCATGCAGGCGCAGGGCCGGCACATCGTCACCACGGCGATCGAGCATCACGCCGTGCTGCACACCTGCGAGCGGCTTGAGCGGGAGGGCTTCGCGGTCACCTTCGTGCCCGTCGACGCCGAAGGCTTCGTCACGCCCGAACAGGTTGCGGACGCCGTGCGCGACGACACGACCGTCGTCAGCGTCATGTACGCCAACAACGAGGTCGGCACGATCGAGCCGATCGCGGCGATCGCGCGGGCGGTGAAGGCGCGCAACCCGCGCACGGTCGTGCACACCGACGCGGTACAGGCAGCCGGGGCGTTGAGCCTCAACGTGGACCGGCTCGGCGTCGACGCGCTCTCGCTCGCGGCGCACAAGTTCTACGGGCCGAAGGGCAGCGGTGTGCTCTACCTGCGCACGGGCACGCCCTTCCTGCCGCAGTTGCTGGGCGGCGCCCAGGAGAAGGACCGCCGCGCCGGCACGGAGAACGTGGCCGGGGCAGCCGGCCTTGCCGCGGCACTGTCACTGGCCTACGAGGAGTTCGAGCAGCGCACGGCGCACAGCGCCGCCCTGCGCGACCGGCTGCTGGACGAGCTGCCCCGTCGCGTGCCCTACACGCATGTCAACGGTCCGCGCGACGGCGCCCGCCGCATCGCCAACAACGCCAGCTTCTGCTTCGAGTTCATCGAGGGCGAGGCGCTGCTCCTGGCGCTGGACCTGGGCGGCATCGCCGCCTCCAGCGGCTCCGCCTGCACCTCCGGCTCGCTGGAGCCGTCGCATGTCCTGCGAGCGATGGGCGTGCCGGACGAGATCGCGCGCAGCAGCCTGCGCCTCTCTGTCGGCAAGGAGAACACCCCGGAGCAGATCGCGCGCGTGCTCGACGCGATCCCGCGCTATGTCGAGCGGCTGCGGGCGCTCTCGCCGCTGGGGCCAGAGACGCCGGACAGCGGGGCGCTGGCAGCCGGCAACGCCTGATGCTACGCTTATTGTGAGAGCGGGCACGAATGCCCGCCGGCGCACGAGAGCGGGTATGAACCCAACGGCCTTGCAACCGCTCGCGGAATGGTTGACGCGATGACGAACGCCGCCCCCCTGCACCTGGTCGATTCGTTCGATGCGACTGGTGGCCACGCGCCGCTGCAGCTCGACATCGACGAGGAGCTGAAGAACAACCTGCTGGTCACCTCGGTGGACACGGTGCTGAACTGGGCGCGCAGCTCGTCCTTATGGCCGGCGATGTTCGGCCTCGCCTGCTGCGCGATCGAGATGATCGCCACGGCGACCTCGCGCTACGACATTGCCCGCTTCGGCGCCGAGATCTTCCGCGCCTCCCCGCGCCAGGCCGACTTCATGATCGTCGCCGGGACGGTTACCTGGAAGATGGCGCCGGCCGTGCGGCGCGTCTATCTGCAGATGGCCGAGCCGAAGTGGGTGATCGCGATGGGCGGCTGCGCGATCATGGGCGGGCCGTTCGCCTACGGCTACAGCACGCTGCCGGGCGTGAATCAGATCATCCCCGTCGACGTCTACGTGCCCGGCTGTCCGCCGCGGCCGGAGTCGCTGCTGACCGGCTTGATGATGCTCCAGGAAAAGATCAAGACGGAGAGCATCAGCCGCGAGCGTGACCGCATCGAGCCCACGGGCGATTTCAGCCAGTTCCTGCCCGCCGACGACCCGGTGCGCCGCGAGCTGGAGATGCTGTTCCCGCCGTACCTGAAGACCGGCAAGGCCGCGGAAGCCGGCGGCTGAGCGCGGCGGCCGCGGCCCGAGTGAGATAGCACGAGCTTGCGCGAGCCTGAGCGAGCATTGGCGCGTCGCGGCCGGTTCTGCTCGGTCGCAACCGCTTGCCGCGTTTACGCCACTCCGCTACAACTGGTTTAGCACTCGCACCGTGCGAGTGCTAAATCCTGAGCAGTATGCAGGTGAGCGATGGCCAAACAGTTGCTTTTTGACGAGGAGGCGCGTCACGCCCTCCGCCGCGGCATCGACGCCCTGGCCGATGCCGTCAAGATCACGCTCGGCCCCAAGGGCCGCAACGTCGTGCTGGACAAGAAGTTCGGCAGTCCCACGATCACCAACGACGGGGTGACGATCGCCAAGGACATCGAGCTGGAAGACCCCTTCGAGAACATCGGCGCCCAGCTCGCCAAGGAAGTCGCCAGCAAGACCAACGACATCGCCGGCGACGGCACCACCACCGCGACGGTGCTCGCCCAGGCGATCGTGCATGAGGGGCTGAAGAACGTCGCCGCCGGCGCCAACCCGATGGCGCTGAAGCGCGGCCTCGAAACGGCCACCGCGCTCATCTCCCAGACGATCAAGGACATCGCCACCCCCGTCACCACGCGCGAACAGATGGCGCAGGTCGCCAGCATCTCCGCGGCGGATCCGGCGATCGGCGACCTGATCGGCGAGGTGATGGAGAAGGTCGGCAAGGACGGCGTCGTCACCGTCGAAGAGTCGAAGGGCATCCGCACCGAGACCGAGTACGTGGAGGGCATGAGCTTCGACCGCGGCTACATCTCGCCCTACTTCGTCACCAACCCCGAGCGCATGGAAGCCGTGATCGACGACCCCTACATCCTGATCACGGACAAGAAGATCTCGGCCGTCAACGACATCGTTCCCCTGCTCGAGCGCCTGCTCCAGACCAGCAAGAACCTGATCATCATCGCCGACGACGTGGACGGCGAGGCGCTCGCCACGCTGGCCGTGAACAAGCTGCGCGGCACGATCAACGTGCTCGCCGTGAAGGCGCCCGGTTTCGGCGACCGCCGCAAGGACAACCTCGGCGACATCGCGGTGCTCACCGGCGGCCAGGTGATCAGCGATGAGCTGGGACGCAAGCTCGACTCCGTGCAGCTCGCCGACCTTGGCCGCGCCCGCCGCGTGATCGCCACCAAGGAAGAGACGACGATCGTCGAGGGCAAGGGCGAGCAGGAAGCCGCCGACGCCCGCATCGCCCAGGTGCGCGCGATCATGGAAGAAGCGAAGAGCGACTGGGACAAGGAGAAGGCCCAGGAGCGGCTCGGCAAGCTCGCCGGCAGCGTCGCCGTGATCAAGGTCGGCGCCGCCACCGAAGTCGAGCTGAAAGAGAAGAAGCACCGTGTCGAGGACGCACTCTCCGCGACTCGCGCCGCGGTCGAAGAGGGAATTGTCCCCGGCGGCGGCGTCGCCTTCATCAACGCCCTGCCGAAGCTCGACACGCTGAAGCTGGACGACGACGAGGGCACCGGCGGCGGCATCCTGCGCCGCGCCCTGGAAGAGCCGCTGCGCCGCATCGCCGTCAACGCCGGCCAGGACGGCTCGGTGATCGTGCAGGAAGTGCGCGGGCTGCCGAACGGCCAGGGCTACGACGCCCTGCGCGGCGAGTACGGCGACATGCTGAAGAAGGGCATCATCGACCCGGCCAAGGTAACGCGCTCCGCCCTGGAGAACGCCGTCTCAATCGCCGGCATGGTGCTGACCACCAACTGCCTCGTCACCGAGCTGCCGGAGAAGCAGGCCGCCGGCGCCCCCGCCGCGCCGCCGATGTACTAAGCTCTACTCCGGGACGCACTCCACCACAAGCGAAGGCGGACGCTAGAATGCAGGGGGACACGACCGTGTCCCCCTGCTTCGTTGCCCCGTGTCCCCGCGCGACGCCGGCCGGCTGCCGGCAGTTCGTTCCGAAGGACGGCTCGTGAAGGTTCTGTTTGTCTCCGTCGAGATGAACCCGCTCGCCAAAGTCGGCGGGCTGGCCGACGTGGCCGGCTCGCTGCCGAAGGCGTTGCGCCAGGCCGGCCACGACGTGCGCCTGGTCATGCCGCGCCATCGCCAGGTCGACCTGCAAGCGCTCGGCGCAAAAGCGGGGCCGTCGATCGCCGTCGGCGTCGCGGGCGGCGGCGAGGCGGCCGGCAACGTGTTCGAGGCGTCGGTAGGTGGCGTGCCGGTTTATCTGCTGGATCTGCCGGCGCTGTTCGACCGGCCGCACATCTACGGCGAGCAGGACGACAACGCCCGCTGGGTCGGCTTCTGCGACGCAGCGCTCGCCTGGCTGGCCGCGAGTGACTGGCAGCCGGAGGTGCTGCATCTCAACGACTGGCACGCCGCCTTCGTCGCCTCGCGGCTGCGGGCGCGGCCAGATCTGCCGCAGGCCGCGCTGCCCCGCGTCTTCACCATCCACAACCTCGCGATACACGGCGACTTCGACGACGCCTTCGCCGGCGCGGCCTGCCTGGACGCGCGGGTGCTGGAATCATCGCTGACTTCCGAGCGGTGGGTGACGCGCTGCGGCATGGGGCAGGGCATTCTCTGGTCGGACGCGATCAACACGGTCAGCCCGACCTACGCGCGCGAGATCCTGACGCCGGAGTACGGCGCCGGCCTTGACCCGCTGCTGCGCGCCCGCGAGCGCGACCTCTCCGGCATCCTCAACGGCATCGACTACGAGGAGTTTGACCCCGCGACGGACCAGCGCCTCTTCCAACGGTTCGACGCTGAGCAAATGGAAGGTCACCGGCGGAATAAGGCGATGATGCAGCGGCGGTTAGGCCTGGCCGAGAATGCCCATGCGGCGCTCGTCGGCATGGTCACACGGCTCTTCTATCAGAAGGGCGCCGACCTGGCCGCGGAGGCGGTCGAGGCGCTGCTGGCGCGGGGCCGGCCGCTGCAGTTCGCCGTGCTAGGCACGGGCGATCGGCAATACCACGACCAACTGCTGGCCTTGCAGGAAAAGTACCCGCTGAGCGTCTCGGTCACGCTCGCCTTCGATGCGGATCTCGCGCAGCAGATCTACGGCGGCACGGACCTGTTCCTCATGCCCTCGCGCTTCGAGCCCTGCGGCCTGGGCCAGATGATCGCGCTGCGCTACGGCTCGGTGCCGGTCGTGCGGCGCACCGGCGGCCTGGCCGATACGGTGGATGAGTGGACCGACACGAACGGTATGGGCAACGGCTTCGTATTCGACGAGGCAGACGCACACGAGCTCGAACAGGCGCTTGAGCGGGCGCTCGCCGTGTTCGCTCGGCCCAACGAGTGGCGCCGGTTGGTGCAGCGAGCCATGGCCGAGGACAACTCCTGGGGGGGAGCTGCGCAGGAGTACGTGCGGCTGTACGAGCAGGCAACGCGGGCGGCCGTGGCCCCCGGTGCCGGGCGCGGCCGTTGAGCAGCCGCTGCAGCCGGCGCGGAGAGGACGGCGCGTGAGCGAAACGCTGGCGGGCGCGATCGACCTGGGCGGCACAAAGGTGCTCACCGCCGTGATCGCGGCGGACGGCCGCGTGCTCGCCGCCGACCGCATCGCCACCCGTGCCCGGCGTGGGCCGGAGGCCGTTGCCGATGAGATGCTGGAGTCGCTGCGCCGCGCCTGCAAGCACGCGGGAACGGAGCTCGGAACACTCGCCGGCATCGGTGTCTCCGCCGCCGGACCGCTCGACGCCGCGCGCGGCGTACTGGCCGACCCGCCCAACCTGCACGGCTGGAAGGACGTGCCGCTGGGCCGCATGCTGCACGAACGCTGCGGCCTTGTCGTTGCACTTGAGAACGACGCCAACGCCGCGGCGCTGGGCGAATACCTGTTCGGCGCCGGTCGCGGCACGCGCGACATGGTCTACATCACGGTCAGCACGGGGATCGGCGCCGGCGTGATCGCCGACCGGCGTCTCTACCACGGCGCGGGCGGCGCCGCCGGCGAGGTGGGCCACATGACGATCGCCTACGGCGGCGAGCGCTGCGGCTGCGGCCGCTCCGGCTGCCTGGAGGCGTACGCTTCCGGCACGGCGATCGCCAGGGACGGCGCCCGCGCGGCGGTAGACGGCCGCTCGCCGGCGCTGGCGCAACGCAGGACGCGCAAGCAGGCGATCGATGCCGAAGCCGTGGCCCGTGCGGCGACCTCCGGCGATGCTGCGGCTACCGCGATTCTCGCGCGGGCGGCGGAATACCTGGGCGTCGGCCTGATGAACACGGTGCACCTGTTCAACCCCGAACTGATCGTGCTCGGCGGCGGCGTCAGCAACCTGCGCGCACAGGTGATCGAGCCCGCGGTCGCGTTCATGCGGGCGCGCGCCTTTCCGACGATGGCGGCCGCCGTCCGCGTCGAGTACGCACAGCGTGGCGACGACGCGGGGCTGCTGGGCGCGGCGGCGCTGCTGCTCGAGCCGTGGCCGGTCGGCGGCGCCTGACGCACCCCTTGGCCGCGGCGCCGCGTATACTGACACGAACCCCGCAGCGGCGGGCCGGCGGCAGGGACGGAAGCAGGATGAGCGGACGCGGCTCCCACGGCGGT
Organism: Dehalococcoidia bacterium; assembly: GCA_035310145.1. NCBI lineage: Bacteria > Bacillati > Chloroflexota > Dehalococcoidia > Dehalococcoidia bacterium. Next base: position 6,789 of record DATGEL010000053.1, on the reverse strand, counting down.
CCGACGCCGGGTGCGGCCGGCGGACGCGGCCGAGAGACGCGCTTCGACGTCACCGCGGCCGGCCTGATCGGCGTCATCTACCTGACCGAAGCGGTAATTGGCATCCTGTTGCTGGCGGTCAATCCCGACTACCCCCAGGTCGAGTTGCACGCGAAGGTGCTCTACACCGGCCTGGCGCTCTCCATCTACTTCGCGGCGAAGTCCGTGGGACAGCCGCTCGGCGGCTGGCTTGCCGACCGCATCGAGCCGCACGCCATCCTGATGGCCGGTTTGCTGCTGAACCTGCCGGTGATCGTGCTGATGGAGCGGATCAAGGAAATCTGGTTCTATCTCGGCGCGTGGGCAGCCTTCGGCCTGACGCTTGCCGTGGTTTGGCCGACCGTCTACGCGATTGTGGGCGAGCGCTTCCGCCCCTCGGTGCAGGGGCGGCTGCTGGCGCTGGTCTCAATGGGGCAAATCGCCGGCACCGTCACGGGCGTCGGCATCGGCTCGGTGCTCGTCGATCACGTCTCCTATCTCGCGGCATTCGTGGTCGCCACGGTCATTGAGGCGGCGTCGCTGCTGGTCGCGGTCGCGATCGTACGCGGGGGAGGCCAGCGTCAGTCAGCGGGTGCCCTGGGCGCGGCGCAGGCGCCTTTCGGCTGGCGCCAGTGGGCGAGTGTGCTGACGCCCGATGCGGTCCTGCTGATCCTCGTGATCATGCTGCTCAGCATGGCCGTGGCGATGCTGACGCCGGATATCGGCCCCTACCGCGACCGCATCCTGCACATGAACGCCTCGACCTTTGCGCTGCTGCTGGCGCCGCCCGCCGCGCTGGCCGCGGCGTTGCTGGTGCCGTCCGGCTATCTGGCGGATCGCGCGGGACGCAACCGGCCACTGGCGGTGGGCATTGTCATTTTCGCCGCGAGCATCTTCCTGCTCTCGTTCACGCGCTCGCCGCTCGTCGCCTCGTTCTTCGCCTGCGGCGCCGCCGTCGGCTACGTGCTCTGCCTGCCGGCGCTCAGCGCCTCGCTGATCGATCTGTCAAAGAGTGGCAACCGCGGCCTGCTGACTGGCATCAGTACGGCGATCCAGGCGATCGGCGGCGTGATCGGCCCACCGATCGGCGCGAAGCTGATCGATAGCTTCGGCGCACTCTCGCCCTTCCGTGGCGCGGCGGCGATCATGGCCGTCACATTCGTTGTCGCCCTCGTGTATATCGGCCGCACGCGCGATCTCTACCGGCGGCGCGTGGCGGAAGCGGTGACCGTCTCAACCCGTGACTTGAGGCAGTGAAGCCGCCTCCGCGGTTCCGCCAGCGTCGTGCCGAGAAGTAGCGGCGGGAGATACAGCGTCCACGCCTTCGCATCGGTTGGCAGGCGCAGATCGTCTCCAAGGACGGAGAGTAACCGGAGAACGTGCGCCGGCGTATAACAACGCCCGCCGCGATCGAACCGTGCGCCTGCCACGGTGTCGATCCGCACGGTAGCCGCACGCACAGCAGACGGCGTTTGCGGCTGGTGGGCGCGTCACCGTCCGGTCTCCGCCACTAGTTCAAGCGACCACCGGCAGAAAGCTGCTCCATAGTGATTGCGTATAGGCGATGCGCGGATATAGTATTGGCTGCCTCGCAAATCTCACAATACGACGTGCGCGTCGGAGGTGCTACGGTGCAGGACACGTTCAACAAGCTTGGTGACCAGTTCAAGGTCTACTTCCCGAACGTGGTCGGCGCGATTGTCATCCTGATCGTCGGTTGGATCATTGCCGCGATTGTCTCCGCCGTGGTGAAAGCGGCGCTGCGCCGCACCGGCCTTGGCACACGTTTGGCGCGTGCGATGGGCGCGAGCGAAGGTGGCGGCGATAACGCCAGCAACGTGGCCGGAAGTGCCGTTTTCTGGCTGATCATGGTCTTCGTGCTGGTTGCGGCCTTCCAGGCATTGAACCTGACCCTGATCACGCAGCCGCTCAACCAGTTGCTCAACACGATCTTCGGCTACCTGCCGCAGATCATCGGCGCCGGCATCCTGTTGCTGATCGCCTGGATCATCGCCCGCATCGTGCGGTCGCTCGTCGTGCGCGGCCTGCGCGCAGCGCGCATCGATGAGCGCGTCGGCCAGCAGGTGTCGGGCGAAGAGGCCGCGGCGGGCGAGGCGCGGGCGGTGCCGCTCTCGACCTCGCTCGGCGAGGCGGCATACTGGCTCGTCTTCCTGCTGTTCCTGCCGGCGATCCTCAGCGCCTTAAACTTGCCCGGCCTGCTGGCGCCGGTGAATTCGCTGCTGAACCGCACGCTCGGCTTCATCCCCAACATCGTCGCGGCGGCGCTGATCCTGGTGATCGGCTGGTTCGTGGCCACTCTGGTTCGCCGCATCGTCGCCGGCCTGCTCGCGGGCGTCGGCCTCGACCGTCTGAGCGAACGGTTGGGCATCGCCGGCTCGCTGGGCTCGCGGCGCCTGTCGGACGTCGCCGGCCTGCTCGTCTACGTGCTGATCATCATTCCGGTGGCGATCGCCGCACTCAACGCCTTGCAGCTCGCCGCGGTCAGCACGCCCGCCAGCAACATGCTGAACGAGCTGCTGGCCTTCATCCCCCGCATCTTCGCCGCCGCGATCATCGTGGGCGTCTCCTACGTGATCGCGCGGATCATCGCGCCGTTGATCGCGGAGCTGCTGGAAGGCTTCGGCTTCAACACGATCCTGGCGCGGCTGGGCATCAGCCGCGAGGCCGCGGCGAACGAACGCACGCCGTCGGAACTCGCAGGCTACGCCGTCTTCGCCTGGATCATGCTCTTCGCGGCGATCCAGGCCGCGAATGCGCTGCAGTTCCCGATCGTGGCGCAACTGATCGCCGACTTCACCGTCCTCGCCGGCCGCGTGCTGCTGGCCGTGGTGATCTTCGGCCTCGGCCTCTATCTCGCGAACCTCGCCGCTGCCGCGATTCGCCGCAGCGATGCCTCCCAGGCCGACCTGCTGGCCCTCGCCGCCCGCATCGCCGTGCTGGTGCTCGCCGGCGCCTACGCGCTGCGTGAGATCGGGCTGGCGAACGAGATCGTCAACCTCGCCTTCGGCCTGACACTCGGCGCCGTGGCCGTGGCCGTGGCCATCGCCTTCGGCTGGGGCGGCCGCGAGGTCGCCGGCCGCGAGCTGGAGCGCTGGATCGAAAATCGGCGGAGCAATCCGCCGGCCATCCAGCCGCCATCAGCCTCCGGCGACGATTAAGCGCGTCTGCTGAAGGGGCAGCGCGAGGCCGCGGCACTGCGGCGTGCCGCGGCCTCGCGCTGTGGGCGCAAGCGCTCTCCGAACAGCGTCGCACGCGGGCGAGCCGGCGTGCACCTGGCGCCAGGTGTCCCGACCGAGGGATGGCGGCTTCCACGATGCCGCGCCGCAGGTCGGCCGCGGTGCAGGCGATCAGGCGGCCGAAGGTCTCGGCCAGCTCGGCGGCGAATTCGGCATCCAGCGGCCGCAGCGGCACGGTGAGATGCAGGCGCGTCCAGGACGCCGTCCAGTCCTCGAGCTCGAGCGTCGGGCCGAGCGCCTCCAGCAGTTCCAGCGCGCGTGCGGCAAACACGGCGCACCAGCGCTGGTTGCGTTCGGGCTCGTCCTCGAAGTGCAGGCCCAGCTCGGCGCGGCCGCTGCGTCCTTGCAGCCATAGCTCGTAGTGCACGCGCGGATTGCCGTAGTGGATCTGCAGCATGGCGTGGCGCTGGCGGGCGTGCCAGGGCCGCAGCTCCGGCGGCGTGCCCGTCTCCAGGCGCTCCAGCACCAGTTGCAAGAACGGCTGTTGCTGCATTCGCACTCCTCGCGGATTACTGATCCAGACCGTCGGCCAGGCTGCGCAGCCGCCGCTCAACCGGCAACCCCGCGGCCAGGCTGAACAGTTCCGTCGTCAGTGTGCGCCGGACCAGGTCGCCGGGGAAGAGCGTATACGGATCGCCGCCGGGCAACTGGCTGACGTGGCAGGCGATCGCCGCCAGCTTGCGTTCGGCGACGGCGCGGATATCGATCGCCGCGGCGATCTGCGCCGGCTCGACGCCGAGCGTGTCCGGGTCGAGCCGCCGAATACTGTCGGTGTACTCGGAGCCAAGCATGTGCTCGTACATCGGCCGGAACATGCCGCGCGGAAAGGCCGCGGTGAACAGCCGCGCCGGCTGCCAGTACCGCCCATACTCCGCTTCGGAAAAGCGCTCGCTGCCGGCCGCCGCGCCAAAGGCCGCCAGCACGAGGCGAAACAGCGCCAGGTGGTCCGGGTGGCCGTAGACGCCGTCTTCGCCCAGGCTGAGCACGAGCTGCGGCCGCAGCCGCCGGATCTCCGCGATGAGCTGCCCCACGACCTCGGGGAAGTTGACCGATCCCAGCGCCCCGTCCGCCAGCCCGAGGAAACGCGGCCGCGCCAGGCCGAGCGTTTCACATGACCGCGCCAGCTCGGCTTCCCGCACGTTGGCCAGCGAGTCCTTGCGCGACCGGGCAAGCGCCAAGGGCGGTCGCAGGTCGCGGCCGCCTTCCCCCCGCGTGGCACAGAGCACCTGCACCTCGGCGCCGCCGTCGGCCAGCAGCGCCAGCGTGCCGGCGCAGCTGTACGACTCGTCATCGGGATGCGGGAAGATACCGAGGACGCGCAGCGGTTCGCTCAGCGGCATGCCGGCCTACTCCCCGAGCCCTTCATAGGGGCTGACCAGGAATTCGTTCGCCCGTGTCGAGCGCAGTCCCCAGGCCAGCGCGAAGGCCACGGCCAGGACGAGCGCCGCTGCGGCGAAGGTGCGCGCGAACACGCGGTGCTCGACCGCCTGCACGCGCAGCGCCGCGTCGGGCTCGGTGATCAGCGGCGCGATGTGGCTGCCGAAGTAGCCGAGCCCCTGCGTCGCCAGCAGCGCGAGACCGACGATCATTCCCGCCGTCCAGACCACCAGCAAGAGGGCAGAGGCGGTGGCGCGCTGTCGCTCGTCCACGGCATCCACGACCGTAGCCACGATCGGCCCGTCGCAGAGACCGAGGCCGAAGCCCGCGAGGCCGAGCGCTCCCCACAGATGCCAGGTGGAGGGCGGCAGCGCGTTGGGCTCGCGCGGCGTGAACGGCCAGGCGCCCATCCAGAGGAAGCCGGCGCAGGCCAGCGACAGGCCGATCAACACCGTGGCGCGGTAGCCGGCCCGCGTCGCCAGCCAGCCGCCGGCCACGCCGCCGATCGGCAGCAACAGCAGCAGGCGCATCAGGTTGAGCCCGCCCTGCGTCGTGCTCTGGCCGTAGAGCGCATCGGTCATCAGCGGCACGTTCACCAGCGCCGTGATCAGCGCCCCGCCAATGAGAAAGTAGGCCAGCATCGCCGCGGCGACTGGGCGGGTGCGCAGGCTGCGCAGGTCGATCATGGGCTCGCAAGCGTCCAGCTCCGTGCGCACGAACAGCAGCATCACCACCGCGCCGGCGCTGCCGAGCGCAAGGCTGACGGCAAGCGGGCGCGGGTTGGCGCCGTCGTCCGTGAGGGCAACGGTTAGGGCGGTCAGGCCGGCGATCAGCAACGCGGCGCCGCGCCAGTCCAGCGTGCGCCAGCCGCGCGAGCCGGTGTCGCGCGCGAGCAGCGGCGCCGCCGCCAGCATCGGCAGCACCAGCGGCAGGTTAAGCCAGAACAGCGCCCGCCAGCCCCAGACGCCGGCGATCGCCGCGCCCCACACCGGCCCGATGAAGGTGCTGCCGTTGTTCGCGGCGGCCAGCGCCCCCAGAGCAAGCGCCCGCCGCGCCCGGGTGACGTCGGCGGCGATCGCCAGACCAACGGGCAGCAGCCCGCCGCCGCCGATCGCCTGGAAGGCTCGCGCCCCGACCAGGAACCAGAAGTTGGGTGCGATCGCCGTGAGCACCGAGCCGGCGCAAAAGATCAGCAAGCAGGCGGCGAACACGCGCACGCGGCCGAAGACGTCCGCAACGCGCCCCACGATCGGCATGGCGATGGTGTAGCCGAGCAGGTAGCCGGTCACGACCCAGGGCGCCTTGCCCAGGTCGCGGTTGATCGGCAGCCGCAGGTCCTTGAGGATGTCCGCCAGCACCGTGACGACGACCGTCTGGTCGAGCGTGCCGAAGAAGATGCCCGCGCCCACGAGCAGCAGAAGCCAGGCCGGGCTGCGGCGCCGCGACTCGGTGAGCGCGCGGCGGAAACCGGCCGGCGGCGCCCCGGCGCCGCGCGGCGTGGGCGTGCGCGGGAGCGCGCCGGCCCGCTCGCGTACTTCGCCGGGCGAGCGGCGCCGCATCGGCTTCATTGCGGCGGCTGGATGTCCAGCCTCTCGTCGAACTGCGAGAGGTCGATGATACGGGCGATGTTCGCCGGCTCCTGGTCGTCGAGCGGGCCGTCGATCCGCAGCCGGTAGAGGCGGTGGTCGGCATCGCCGATCCAGGCCTTGCCCTTCACCAGCTTGCCGGCCTGCGCGTTCTGCGCCAACGCGGTCAGGTCGCCCGCGTCGACATCGCCGGTCACGATCGTCGTGTTCACGCCGTTCAGCGTTTCATGCCCGGCGATCTGCGGGTTCTTGACCCCCTTGAGCGCCTTGAGCACGCCGGTGTTGGGGTCGAGGATCGCCGCTGCCCCGACGCCGTTGGGGAGCGGCGCGTAGCGGTTGCCGGTGAGGTTGAGCCAGACCTGGTCGCCGACGTTGATCACGTTCACGTCGACGGTGAAGCCGCTGAGCGTGCCCGTGACCCTGGCCTTGAAGCGGTCGGGCTTGAGGATATCGCCTTCGGCCTTGCTCATGGAGATGCCGTTGGCGATCGGCGTCGAACCGTTCTCGTGCGTCAGCACGAAATGGAACGACTTGAGGTCGTTCGTCGTCTG
>DATGEL010000052.1 GCA_035310145.1 Dehalococcoidia bacterium | reverse complement strand
GCGGCACGGCAAAACTCCCGGTCGTACTGGCCCTCCCTCGAGTTGGGAGGACCGCTTGAGAGGAGTTCCGCCGCGCCGCCGAAAGTGCGACGACCGGGCCGCGCTCAGGCCGGCGGCAGACTGCCGCGCTGCGGGTCGTCGAGGCCGCCGAGCGTGATCTTGCCCGTGTCCACCGTCACCGAGCCATCGCTGTTGCGCACCAGGGCGAAGGTGTCGAGCGAACGCGGCGCCGGGCCGAAGACGCGCAGGCCGCCTTTCGTGTAGGTCGAGCCGTGGCAAGGACAGCGGAACCAGCCGGTCGAGCCGCCGAACTGGAAGTCGGGGCGCCAGGGCACGGCGCAGCCCAGATGCGGGCACTTCTGGTAGAGCGCGACCAGGCCGCCGCTCTTGCTGGGCGGCACGCTCTGGAAGCCGCCCTCGCCCGGCTTCAGGTTCACCAGGAAGCCCTTGATCGCGAAGATCTTCAGCGGGTCGTCGCCCGGCTTCGGCACCTGGCTGGCGGGAATGCGCACCGTGCCGCCGAAGCCGCTGGTGTGCCGCGGATTGAAGAAGTTGAGAAAGCTGCCCACGCCCAGCGTGAGGAAACCGGCTATCGCGCCCAGGGCGCCGCCACGCAGCACCTGTCGCCGCCGCAGCTCCGCACGCACCAGACGGTCGAGTCCGCGCGCCTCCGCCAGCGCCCGGCGCCGCGGCCGCGCAACGGTGACCGCGGCGTCGCCGGCCGCGCGGATGCGCCAGGCGGACGCCGCCGGCGTGGCCGCAGCCGGAACCGGCGCACCCGGGCGTACGGCCACGGCCGCCGTACTCTCCGCTGCCGCAGGGGACTGAGTCTCGCTGTCCTGAATCTGACCGTCCATGATCGAACCCTTGCATACGTTGCTACAGCCCGGTCTCTCGGCGACGCACCGTTTCAGGCGGCGTCGGGCAGGTCCACTGCTTCGCGGCCGGGCTGCGCGAGCAGGCTGCGGGCGGCGACGAACACGAACAGCCCCTCCGCCGCCAGCGAGACCAGGCCCGGCAGGCAGAACGGCTGCCGCGGGATGGCCGGCAGCCCCGCCGTTCGGCTGACCAGATACGCGGTCAGCATCCCGACAGAAAGCACACCCCCCAGCAGCCAGCCGCCGCGCAGACCGCGCAGCAGCGCCGCAGTGACAACCACCCCGCCCACGACGGCCGCGATGAACAGCACGCCTTCGTAGGCCGCGTCTTCAAAGCCGTCCGAGATTTCCAGCAGATGAATGAGCGCGTCGATCAGCGCCAGACCCGCGCCGATCCACAGCCACAGCCGGTTTTGCAGTCCTGCGCGTTCCACCACGTCCTCCTCGATTCCGTTCGCCCGGCGCCGCGCCCCGTGGCGGCAGCGCGTGGCCCTGCTCCTGCCGGTGCTCGTGCTCATGCCATGCGCCGCGTCTGCGTCAGGGCGAGGCTTCGCACGGGATGCACGCTCCATGCAGTGCTGCGCGGCAGAGCTGTTGCCCGTTGGTCGTTCCCCTGCCACATCAGGGGATACACCGCCGCGCGGAGAGGCGATGGCCGGGGAGGAAGCGATATCGTGATGCAATTCACAGGCGGTCGCCGCGGTGGGCGCCTGGCTCGCCCTGGTCGGGGCGCGGGGCAAGGGTATCGGAAGCAGATATAGGCAAGAGCGTGCGGGGCCGTTACACTGCGAGCGCCCGGCGGATGGGGCGAGGCGCCGCACCGCGCGGTGCGGCGCCTGTCTGCACACGGACGAGGAGGATTCCCATGCTGCGAGGATTGCTGATCGTGCTGATCGTGCTGGTGGCCGTCTTCGCCATCCTGACCTTCGCCGTGCACCACCTGTTCCTGATCGGCCTGATCATCGCCGCCGTCTTCCTGATCGGGCACAGCGGCTTCCTCGCGCGCCGGCGCTCCTGAGCCACGGACGGCGCCGCGCGGGCGACGCTTTGGCATCGCGCGGCGGCTTCGGCGAGCGGCGAGCCGCTCAGCTGCTGGGCCGCGCGGCGGAGGCGGCGCTTGTCCCTGCATGACCTTGTCCGGCAAGCCGCAGCGGATCGGAGCACCTGGATGCAGGCGAAAGAGGCGATCGGCCGCTACTGGAACGAGCGGGCGGCGACCTTCGACCAGCAGGGCGACCACGCCATCCACGGCGACGCCGAGCGCACCGCCTGGCAGCGGCTGCTGGACCGGCTGGCGCCGCCCGGCCGCGCTCTGGATGTGCTGGACGTCGGCTGCGGCACCGGCTTTCTGGCGCTGCTGCTGGCCGAACGCGGCCACCACGTCAGCGGCTCCGACCTTGCGCCGGAGATGATCGCCAGGGCGCGACAGAAGGCGCGGAGCGCCGGCCTGGCCGCGACGTTTGTGACCGGCGACGCCGAGGCGCCGGACTTCCCCGCTGCCAGCTTCGACCTCATCGTCAGCCGTCACCTCTTCTGGACACTGCCGCATCCCGAGCAGGCGCTGGCGGCCTGGGCGAGGCTGGCACGCCCCGGCGGGCGCGTGGCGATCGTCGACGGCGAATGGGGGCCGCGCGCCGCCGGCGCGGAGACGGCTACCGGTGATGTCTACGACGCGGAGGTCGAGGCGACGCTGCCGTTCCTGGGCGGCGTCCCGGCCGTGCGCGTGGCCGAGCTGCTGGCGGCGCACGGCCTCATGGGCGTGCAGATCGAGCCGCTCGACGCGATCGTGGCGGCGCAGCGCGCCCGCGCCCTGGCCGAGGGCCGCGAGCCGCGCGACTTCGTGCGCTACTGCGTCTGGGGCGAGCGCCTGGCCTGAGCTTGCCGGCTGCCGGACCATTCGCCGGCTGGCTCCAGCGCCGAGACTGGAGCGCCACGTGCGTGCCGCAACGTCGCCTGGATGAACGCCGTCTTGGCCGTCGAATACGAGGGGCCGTCGCTGAATTGCGGCGCCAGCTCCCGCTTGAGCGCGGCATAGGCGCGGGCGGCTTCCGGATGTGTGCGCAGGAAGTCGCGGAAGAGCAGCTTCTCCTGCCAGAAGGCGCCGCCGTGCTGCGTGAGATGCAGGTGCGCCACGACGCGGCCATCCACGGTTTTCACGAACAGGCGGTCGTCGTGCATGCCCAGTTGCGCGGTGACCTCGGGGTGGAAGGCGTAGCCGAGGCGCTGCAGCGGCACGATACAGGCGCCGGCGTCCGCAAGGCTCGTGACGCCGGCCATGATGTCGACGACCGGCTTGGCGGCCAGCCCCGCCACGGCGGTGCTGCCGATGTGTTCGAGGGCGAGACAGCGGCCGCCGAGCGCCTGCCGAATACCGCCGGCTTCAAGCTCGTAGCGGTGGGGCCAGTCGGGGTCGTAGGCGACGATCAGGATACTGCTGCTCACATCATGGCCTTCCGGCACGGCGCCGCGGCGCCTCATGCGCCGGCGCAACAGGGTGGAGTGTAGGCCCGCCGGCCCTGGCGGTGTGCAGCGAACTTCACACCGGATCGGTGAACAAGCTCACAGGCTCTACTCCTGAGTGCGGTCCAGAGCCCAGAAGAGTCCCTCGCGGGGACTAAAACAGGCCGGGCAGCAGCCGGTAGCGGGTGTGCCGGGCGAAGGCGGCCCAGGCCGCGTCTTCCGCCAGCACGCGCTCTTCGGCATGGATGCGGCCGACCTGGCAGGCAGTGACGATCAGCACGAGGCCGAGGTTCCACACGCTCGGGTTTTGCAGCAGGTAGCCCGTCTGCGTGAGCAGATAGGAGGCGTAGACCGGATGCCGCACGACCGCGTACGGCCCGCCGGTGCGCAGCCCGCGGTCCGCGGCCACCACGCCGAAGCTGCGGCCCAGCACACCCAGCGCCAGCAGGCAGCCCACCAGCCCTGCCCACTGCAGCGCAATCGCCACGGCGTCCAGCCCCCAGAGGGGATGGCCGGAGGGCCGCACCAGCAGGATCAGAAAGCTGCCGCCGAAGGCCAGGAGCCAGTCCCACGGCGCGGCGGAGGTGCGGCGCGGCGCGCGGCGCACAAGAAAGAGGAAGGCGGTCAGCGCCTCCTGCAGCACGAGGCCGAGCCCCGTCGCCGTGCCGGTTGTGCGCCAGTGCTGGAAATGCGCCGCGGCGAAGACGGTGAACACCGCGACGAGCAGCGCCTTGCTGGCCAGGTCCCAGGCGCGCGTATGCGTGAGGCGACGGGGCTCCGGCGCCGCGGTGGGTGTGCGCGGCGGCTCCGTCTGCAACGCCATGCCGTGCTCCTTGCAGATAAGCAGGTACCAGGTACCAGGTGACCGATGACAGTGCCGGGCGGCGGTAACGACGGTGCGCGGGTGCGCTCAGTGCGCTCGCAGCAGGATCAGCAGCGCTCCGGCGATCAGCCCTGGTCCGTAGGGCATGGCGCCGCGCAGGCGCAGCCGGCCGATCGCCAGCCCCAGCACCACCACCAGCCCGTTGAGCAGCACTCCGGCCATCAGCGCCGTCAGCAGCAGCGGCCAGCCCACCAGCAGGCCGATCAGGCCGCAGAGCTTGACATCGCCGGCGCCGAAGCCCGGCACGAGGGCGAACAGCGCGAACATGATCGCCCAGCCGGCGAGGCCGCCCGCGATCGTCGCGCCGAAGCCGTGCGCCGGCCAGGCCCAGCCGAGCGCGATCGCCGCCAGTGCGGCCGGATAGGTCAGCTTGTTCGGCAGCAGCATCGTCGTCGCGTCGCAGACGGCGAGCGCCACGAGCACGGCCGAGAAGCCGGCGAGCAGCACGAGATGCAGCGGGTTGTGCGCCTGCCGGACGCAGAGCGGCAGGAGCGCGGCCCAGACGCCGGCGGCAATCAGCGCCGGCCGGCCGCGCAGCGGCAGGGCCGCGGCGGTGCGAGCGGCCATCAGCCGTTCTCCTGCACGAAGTAGACATCGCAGGCGGCAGCGATCTTCTCGGGCGTCAGCAGCGGCTTCTCGCCGTAGTAGCGGGCGCCGTCGTCGATGATCATGATCAGGTCCCGCGGATAGACGGCCTTCGGCGTGGGCCGGTCGGGGCGGAAGACGGCGGCCACCAATGACTGCACCGCCGTCTCGTCCACGTCGATGTTCTTGATCTTCGCCTCGCGCCGCGTGATCTCGGCCATGTCGCCCTCGGTCGGGCCGGTGAGCCGTACCTTGTAGGGAATGCGGCGCAGGAACGCCTCGTCCGCCAGGTCGGCCGGCGAAAGGTTGGTGGAGAAGAGCACGCTCATCTCGAAGGGCACGTTCAGTCGCTCGCCCGTGGCCAGCGCCAGCAGGTCGTAGCCGCGCTCCAGCGGCACGATCCAGCGGTTCAGCAGGGCCGCCGGGCTCACCTGCTGACGGCCGAAGTCGTCGATCACGAAGATGCCGTCCTGCGCCTTCAGGTGCGCCGGCGCCTGGTAGAAGCCGCCGCCCGTGTCGTAAGAGAGCTCGAGATCGTCCGCCGTCAGCTCGCCGCCGACGACCACGACGGGGCGGCGCACGGCGATCCAGCGGCGGTCGAGCGGCTTGGCCGTGCCTTTGAGAACGCTGTGCGCCGGCTGCTGCGCGGCCTGATGCTCGGCGATGTCCGCGATCTTGTGCACCGCCGGGTCGTAGATGCGGATCGTCTGGCCGTTCACGTAGAGGGCGCCGGGAATCAGCACGTTCTCGCCGAAGCTGCGGGCGTAGGCGTCCACGATCGCCGTCTTGCCATTGCCGGAATCGCCGTAGATCAGCGACGGCCGGCCGGAGTGAAAGGCGCGGGCCAGCGAGTCGCGCACCAGCGGCTGCAGTACGAACGGCGCCATGGCGCGGGCGATCTGCTCGGCCGTGGCCGGGCTGCCGCGCAGCGACTGGCGCCGCGCCAAGTCGGTGTAGCTCTCCATCACCACCGGCGCCAGGCCGGCGTAGCGCGAGCGGCTGAGCGCGTCCTGGGCGCGGGCCTGCCCCTTGCCGCTGAGCACGAAGCGGTAGCCGAGCGCGGAGTAGTTTTGGCCGCCGTGGTCCTGCACGGTGGAGATGTCGACCAGGCCGAGGCCACGCAGGCTATCGGTAATCTCTTCCACCACCGCTGCCGAGAGGCCGGTGCGCCGCTGCAGGTGTTCGAGCGTCGACGGCCCGGCGTAGTGAATCGTCTTGAGAATCAGCTCTTCGAGGAAGACGGCCGAAAGGCCGGTGGCCGCCGCGGTCTGCGGCGAAGCGGGCCAAATCTCGAAGACCGGGTCCTTCGGCGCGCCCGCACCCGCGTCGCGCAGATAGGCTGCCTGCACCATGCTTGCTCTCCGGCTGTTAGTGCCCGCCGCGCGAGGAGGCGGCGCTGGCCGCGCGCTGCGTCTGCGCGGCGATGTCGTCCAGGCTAGGCGCGATCGTCGAGGGCTGCGGCGCGGCCGCGGCCACCGGGGCGCTGCCGCCGCCGCTGACGCGGGCGGGAGCCACGCCGGCACGGCTGCTGCCGCTGCCGGCACTGCTGCTCGAGGTCACGCCGGGGATGTTGACCTGGCCGGGCGAGCTGCTGCCCACCTGCGCCGGCGGCTGTGCGGCCGCGGCGTTGCCGACGACGCCAACCAGCGACTGGCCCGGATCCGGCGTGGCCGAGGGAGGGGTGAGCGGGGCGCTGCGCGCCGGGCGCGTCAGCGGTGGCGTGGCGCCGGGCGCGGGCGTAGCCGCTGAGGTTGCGACCGTGCGCGCCGCCGGGCCGAGGCCGCCCGCGGGCGAAGCAGCACTGCCGGACTGCGGGCCGGCAGCGGCCGGGGCGCCGAAGACCGGCGGCGAGGCGGCGGGCCGCGCCGCGGCCGCCGTGGCCGCCGGCGTCTCCGCGGCGAAGATCGGGCTTGATGATGTCGCCGGCGCGGCCGTTGCCTTACCGGCGACGGCGCTGACCGCCGGAGCGGCCGGCTGGGCCGCCACCGTGGTCGGGTTCTGCGCGGTGCTGCTCTTCTTGGAGCTGCCGCCGTGGAAGAGCAGCGGCAGCAGCACCAGGCCGACCACCACGGCCACGACCACCACGGCGCCGAGCACCAGCGGGTCGGGGCGGTCGCGCAGCCAGTTGCTGCGCACGCGCGCCACCAGCGCCGGCTCTTCTTTCACCGGCTCGCGCTCCACGCGCTGCATCACGCTCTGGCGCAGCGAGCTTACCTGCTCGATCGGTGCGGCATCGCGGCCGGGCGCCGGATAGAGCGGCTCGGGTTCCGGCTCGACGATGCGCCGCGGCGGAATCGGCCCCGGCGCCGCGCGGAAACTGTCGCCCGGCGGCTCACCCTCCTGTCGAAGCTCCGGCGCCCGCCCCGTCGCCTCGACGACACGATGCACGCGATCTTCGACCGGCTTGCTCTTGCGTGTGAACATGCGATGCCCCCTCGCCATCATCCTCGGCAGCGGCGGATCGCCGGCGCAGGCGTGTCTGCTACCCGCGGGATAACAGTCGGGTAACAGTTTGGCCCGTGCTCGGCGGCAGCGGCGGCGCGTAACGCCGACCTAACGCGGAACCGCTACTCTGAGCATCGGAGCGGACGGCGCCGAATCCAGTAGTCCGCCGCTTCCGAAAGAGGGTCTATGTCGAACTTCGCCCCGAAGCGCCCGCTTGCCGCCTCGCCGGCGCCGCAGCGGCACAACGCCGGCAGCCGCCGGCCGGCCGCGGCGCCGCCGATCGCGCAACCTCCCGCCGCCCTCTCGGATCTGCACGCGGAGGCGCTGGCCGCGCCCGGTACACCGCTGCGGCTGGAGGGGATGTTCAACCTGCGCGACCTGGGCGGCTACGCCACCGATGGCGGTAGACGCACGCGCAGCGGCCGTATCTTTCGCGCCGATTCCCTTGCCTATCTGAGCGACGCCGACCAGATCGCGATCGCACGGCTCGGCCTGGGACTGGTCTGCGATCTGCGCAGCGAGCAGGAGATCGCGCGTTATCCCGACCGGCTGCCGCCCGGCGTGCGCCACGTGCACAACCCGATGCGTGTGAACGTCAACGTGATGGGCGATGACCGCAGCCCCGGCTTCGACTGGGGCGCCTTCCGTTTGGAGCAGATGTTCATCCACATGCTGGAGCACAGCGGCGAGACGTTTCGCCGCGTCTTCGCGCACCTGGCCGCGGAGGAGTCGTACCCCTATCTGTTTCACTGCGCCGCCGGCAAGGACCGCACCGGCGTGACCGCGGCGCTGCTGCTGCGTACCGCCGGCGTGCCGGACGAGGCGATCATCGCCGACTTCGCGCTCTCCGACGGCTACATTGCGCCGAAGCTGCCGGAGTTCCGCGCCCGCAGCCGCGCGCGCGGCGTCGACATCGACAGGGCCGAACCGCTCTTCCGGGCGCCGGCCGCGGCGATGCAGGCCGTGCTCTCCTACCTGGACGAGCGCCACGGCTCGACCGCCGGCTACCTGCGCGGCATCGGCGTGCCGCGGGCGGAGATCGCGGCCTTCCGCGCGCAGTTCGTGGAAGCGACGGCCTGACTCGGCGGTCCCGCACCGCCCGGCTGCAGCCTACCCCTGCGCCCGCCAGAGGCGCGGCTTGATCCCCTGCGCCAGCTCCGGCGTGTTGAACGCCTCGATGCGGCGCGGATCGAGGCGCAGCAGGGCGAGGTTGGGATCGTCGGGCCCTTTCCAGATCAGGGCCGGGTCGTAGCCGGCGATCGGGTCTTCCTTGAAGAGCGCCCAGAGCCGCGCCTTCTCGGACGCGGCGGCAGCGAGCACGCAGGCGCCGGTCACGGTGAGGTGCTTGCCGGCATGGGTCCAATAGAACAGCTCGGCTCGCGGGTTGCGCGCGAGCTGGCGCACTTTGGCCGAGCCGCTGCGCGTCGCGATCCAGACGGCGCGCCCTTCCCACACGGGATGGACGACGCGCACGTGCGGCTGGC
The DNA here is from genome assembly GCA_035310145.1 of Dehalococcoidia bacterium. Taxonomy (NCBI): domain Bacteria; kingdom Bacillati; phylum Chloroflexota; class Dehalococcoidia; species Dehalococcoidia bacterium. The sequence continues at coordinate 8,708 of DATGEL010000052.1, read as the reverse complement.
GCCCGCCGGCGGTCGCGAGGAAGGCCCACACGGCCTCTTTGACGGTGGCGGTGATCTCGGCATCGAATTCCGTGCCGGCGGCGATGATCGGCTCACGGCCATCACACATTTGATCGCTGCTCCCTTTCTCCCGCTACGATGGATGTGGCCGCCAGGGGCCAGTTGGCGACCATACTGGCCGAGATCATAGCGGAGCCGGCGGCCGCGGGGGCATGGATGCAGGAGTCAGCTGCGGACATGGCGCGCCTGCAGGCGCTGATCGATCGCGGCATCGCCGGGGCGGGGCCGTTTCTGCGCAGCTCGTTCGAGATGCCGGAGCACTCGCTTTCGGCGCGGCAGGTGGTCGCCGTCTTCAACGGCAACACCGTCGTGGCGCTGAGCACGGCCACGGCCGCCGGCGAGCCGCGCGTGGCGCCGATCGGCTGTCTGCTGATCGGCGGCGTCTTCCACATTCCCACCACGCGCACGGCCGCCCGCTACCGCATGGTGGCGCGGCAGCCGAGGGTGGCGCTCACGACCTTCGAGGGCATCGACCTGGCGGTGATCGTGCAGGGCACGGCGCGGCCCGTGCACCAGGACGACGCGGACTTCGCGCGAATTGAAGCCGTGCACGTTGGGCTGGGCGATACCAGCCCGCGCGGTTGGGGCCGGCCGGGCGACGGTTGCTACCTGGCGATCGAGCCGCGGTCGATCATCACCTATGCCCGCTACCCGGAGCGCATCGTCGCCGCGCCGGCGGGCTGAGGGCAGGCCGCGGCCACGCACGGACTCTGGGTAATTCTTGCTAAATCTCCGAGATCGGCGCGGCTGGATGTACAGATCTGTTTGACGCCGCGCCGGGGGCTTCGGAGACTGGATACAGGCCGCGGCGGCCCCCTTGCGTCGCGGCGCCGCGGCAGGGCGGGCTGCTGCCGCCGTGCGCACGCCGGTTTGCGACCGCGGGCGCAGCAATCGCACGGCAGGAGTCGCACGCGTGATCCCCTATCTCCGCGCCCTGCGGCCGATCGCGGCCGTGCTGCTGGCCGTCGCGCTGGTGGCGTGCAGCAGCAGTAACAACATCGGCGGCAACAAGGCCAACAGCGCCGCCACGCAGCCGCCCGCGGCCTCACGCGCCGCCGGCACGCCGGCCGCCGCGTCGGCTCCGTCCGGCACAGCAGCCACGGCCGCGCGCAGCTCGCCGGCTGCCGTCTCGCCCACGGCCGCATCCGCATCGCCAACCGCCGCCGGTTCGCCCGCGGCGGCTGTCGCTACCGAGACGGCGCCGAAGCTGCCCGCCACGGCAACGGACAAGGACGGCAAGGGCATCCAGGTCACGAACATCGACCGCATGGTGCCGCTCGACGGCGACATCACCGAGATCATCTACGCGCTCGGCCTTGGCTCAAACGTGGCCGGCGTGGACATCAGCTCGACCTATCCGCCCGAGGTGACGAAGCTGCCGCAGATCGGCTACCAGCGTACGCTCACCGCTGAGCCGATCCTCGCGCTCAAGCCATCGCTGATCGTCGGCGACGAAATGGCCGGTCCGCCGCCGGTAATCGAGCAGCTGCGCGGCGCCGGCGTGCCCGTCGTGATCTTCAAGTACGATGCCACGATCGACGGCATTCCCACCAAGATTCGCAACATCGCCGCGGCGCTGGGTGTGCCCGGTCGCGGTGCAGCACTGATCGCCGCCGAGCAGCAAAGCGTGAACGAGGCGAAGGCGCTGGCCGCGAAGGCCACCAGCAAGCCGAAGGTCGCCTTCCTGAACATCCGCGGCGGCGGCACGCAGCAGATCTGGGGCCAGGGCTTCCCCTCGCACGACATGATCGTGGCCGCGGGCGGCGTTGACGCGGCCGACGCGGCGGGCATCCAGGGTTCGAAGCCGATCACGGCCGAGGCGCTGGTGACGGCCGCGCCCGACGTGATCCTGATCACGAGCGCGGCGCTGAAGGACGCGGGCGGTGTGGACGGCGTGCTGCAGATCCCCGGCATCGCGCAGACGCCGGCAGGCCAGAACAAGCGCGTGGTCAGCCTGGAAGATCAGTACCTGCTGGGTATGGGGCCGCGTACCGGCCAGGCGCTGAGCGACCTGGCGAAGCTGCTCCACCCCGAGTTGAAGTAGGGAACAGGAAACGGGGGCGCAGGGCGTAGGGCGTAGTAAAAGGCCTCCCCTCTCCCAGGATTGGGAGAGGGGCCGGGGGTGAGGGCCGAGGGGCCGCCGGTGCGCGGAGGATTGGCGGAGTCTTGCAACTGGCACGGCCGTGGGCAAGGGCGCGAGGCGAGGGCGCGGCTGGCGCCGGCGCCTTTGTGCGCTCGCGGCCGGCGTTGTTTCCGGCCCTGCTGCTGCTGCTTGTCGGCGCCACGCTGCTGAACGCGGGCATCGGCGCGGTGCGCATCTCGCCGCTGGAGGCGATTGCGATCGTGCTGCGCCATGCGGGCATCCATATCGATGTCGCGGTCACGCGGCAGCAGGATGCGGTGCTCTGGGCGATCCGGCTGCCGCGCATCGTCATGGCCGGGCTGGTCGGCGGGGCGCTGGCGCTGGCCGGCGCGGTCTTGCAGGGCATCTTCCGCAACCCGCTGGCCGAGCCGGGGTTGATCGGTGTCTCGGCTGGCAGCGCCCTCGGCGCCGTGGCGGCGATCGTGATCGGCTTCACCGCGCTTGGTGCGGCCTCCTTGCCGCTGGCGGGCTTCGCCGGCGGGCTGCTGGCCACGCTCGTCGTCTACCGCTTCGCCCGCTACGGCGGCCGCACCGAGGTGGTGACGCTGATCCTGGCCGGCGTGGCGCTGAACGCGATCGCCGGGGCACTGACCGGGCTGCTGCTCTTCCTCGCCAACGACGCGCAGTTGCGCAACGTCGTCTTCTGGCAGCTCGGCAGTCTGGGCAGCGCGACCTGGACGACCGTGGGTGCGGTGGCGCCGTTTGTGATCATTGGCTCGCTCGTGCTGCCGCGCTACGGCCGTACGCTCAACCTGCTGGTGCTGGGCGAAAGCGAGGCGCGGCACCTGGGCGTGGACACGGAGCGGGCGCGCTTCATCCTGATCGCGATGGCGGCGCTGCTCACGGGGGCGGCCGTGGCCGTGGCCGGCGTGATCAGCTTTGTTGGCCTCGTGGTGCCGCACATCATCCGCCTGATCGCCGGGCCGACCACCGCACCCTGCTCCCGGCCAGCGCCCTGGCCGGCGCGGCGCTGCTCTTGCTCGCGGACCTGTTCGCCCGCACCGTGGCGCTGCCGCGCGAGATTCCGCTGGGCGTGGTCACAGCGCTGGCCGGCGGGCCGTTCTTCCTCTGGCTGCTGGACCGCACCCGGCAGGAGCATGGCGGCTGGGGATGAGACGAGGGCGGAGGGCGCAGGGAACAGGGGACAGAAGGCGTGGGGAGCGGCGCGGCGCCATGCCTGCTCTCTACGCACCGCGGAGCGCCCTGCGCCAGAGCACCGTGAAGTCCGAAGCGCTCCGACCAGGACTCCGCGCCCTGCGCCCCACGCCTTACACCATCGCTATTCGCTATTCCCTGTTCCCTGTTTCCTACCGTGCTTGAGGCCCGCGGTGTCTGTTTCCGCGCGGGCGAGGCGCTGCTGCTGGACGGCGTCAGCATCGCGCTGCGGGCGGGCGAAGTGCTTGCGCTCGTGGGTCCGAACGGCGCCGGCAAATCGACCCTGCTGAGCGTGCTGGCCGGCGATCTCACACCGGCAGCCGGCGCGGTGCTGCTGGACGGCCGGCCGCTCTCGGCGTTCCGCCCGCGGGCGCTGGCGCTGCGGCGCGCCGTGATGCCGCAGCAGACGCTGTTGCAGTTCGCCTTCAGCGCCTTCGAGGTCGCGCTGATGGGCAGAGGCCCGCACCTCGGCGCCCGCCGCGGCGAGAGCGACGCCGACCTGGCGATCGTGCGCGAGGCGCTGGCGCGGGTGGATGCGCTGGAGCTGGCCGGCCGCGCCTATCCCTCGCTCTCCACCGGCGAGCAGCAACGGGTGACGCTGGCACGGGTGCTGGCGCAGCAGGCGCCGATCCTGCTGCTGGACGAGCCGACCGCGGCGCTGGACATCCGCCATCAAGAGCTGGTGATGCAGATCGCGCGGGAGCAGGCCGCGGCGGGCGGCGCCGTGCTGATCGTCGTGCACGACCTGAACCTTGCCGCCGCCTGCGCCGGCCGTGTGGCCGTGCTGCAACGCGGCCGCCTCGTCGCCTGCGGCGCCCCGTGGGAGGTGCTCACGGCCGAGCTGCTTGCGACCGTCTTCGAGCACCCGATCACCGTCCTTTCCCACCCGCTGCACGACCGCCCGCTGATCCTCCCATCAACTACAATCCCAACCGCAGCCTCCCCCTCTCCATCTGAGATCGCGCTCCGCGCGATGGAAAGACCTGGAGAGGGGGCCGGGGGGTGAGGCCATGCCGCGCCAGTTCCAGCAAGACGAGAGCCTGCGCGCTTTGCTCGATCAGTTCCTCCTGTTGACGCAACAACGCAACCTCAGCGCCCTGCAACTGCTCGACCTGGCGCACGAGCTGGAGAAGGTTGGGCTGCTGCGCCTGGCCGACGAGCGGCTTGAGGAGCAGCTGATCCGCCGCGACGCGCTGCCGAGGCGCGGCGGCCACAAGGCGGCCGGACGCTGAGCTCCGCCGCGGCCCAGGCCGCGATCGCGATTTCTGCCGGTGGCAGATTGGCAATCTACTACCGTTTCCGCGATGCGGGGCGTAGGATGCGCTGCAGGCGCGCGGCGCGCGGCACGGCAGCCGGCCCGCGGCGGGAGGGTGGCGTGAACGAGATCTTTCCGGTGCTGGCGGGCGCGGCGGTGGGCGCGGGTGTGCTGCGGCTGGCGGCCGGGCGGCTGCGGGTCGCGGCGCTCGTGGCGCTCTGCGTCCTGGTGGGCCTGGCGGCCAGCGCGATCAGCGGCGAGCTGGAGCTGAGCTGGGGCTTCGTGCCCGTGGACGTGGCCGAGGCGCTGGTGGCCGGCAGCCTGACGATGGGCCTGATGCTGGCCTGGCAGCGCGGCACGGCGCGCACCCGCTGACGGTCGAGGCGCCGCTCCGCACGCACGCAACGGTACAGTTCCTTCTCGCGAAACTCGAACCCGCTCGTTCTCGTGCAGAGACCAAGCGGGTTCGGCGCGCTGCATGGCGCGTGGGCGCGCCGTTTGCTTATCTACGCGCGGAGGGGATCGATGAGACGTCAGGTGGCGCGCGTGCTCAAACCGGCGCTGATCACGGCGGCCGTCGCGGCGCTGTTCGCGGCCGGCGGCGGCAACCGAGTCGGCTTCACCCGGACGGCGGCGGCGCAGCCGGTCCCGCTTCAGCACGTGATCGTGATCATGCAGGAGAACCGCTCGTTTGACTCCTACTTCGGCACCTTTCCCGGCGCCGACGGCATTCCCATGCAAAACGGCGTGCCCAGCGTTTGCCTCCCCGATCCGCAGAGCGGAACCTGCGTGGCGCCCTACCACGACGCCAACGACCAGAACGCCGGCGGCCCGCACGGCGCGACCGACGCGCGCGACGACGTGGACGGCGGCAAGATGGACGGCTTCATCGCCCGCCAGCAGGCCGGCCGGCGCCTCTCCTGCAACGGCGCCAACAACCCGGCCTGCACCGAGGGCGGCACACTGCCGGACGTGATGGGCTACCGCGACGCGCGCGAGATCCCCAATTACTGGGCCTACGCGCAGAACTTCGTCCTGCAGGACCGCATGTTCGAGCCCAACGCCAGTTGGAGCCTGCCCGCGCACCTGTTCACCGTCTCCGGCTGGTCGGCGCGCTGCGCCAGCGGCGACCCGATGAGCTGCACCAACCAGTTGCAGACGCCCGGCGGCTCCGCCTTCCTGCTGCGCGCCGCGATCCAGCGCGGCGCTCTGCCGGCGCCGCAGTTCTCCTGGACCGACATCACCTACCTGCTGCACAACGCCGGCGTGAGCTGGGGCTACTACCTGGACGAGGGCAACGAGCCGGACTGCGCCAACGACGCGATGGCCTGCCCAGCGCGGGCGCAGCGTGCCAGCGTGCCGGGCATCTGGAATCCGCTGCCCTGGTTCGAGACGGTGAGGCAAGACAACCAGCTCGGCAACGTGCAGCCGGTGGGCAACTTCTACGCTGCCGCCGCCAACGGCACGCTGCCGGCCGTCTCCTGGATCGTGCCCAACAGCGCCGACAGCGAGCATCCGCCGGCGTTGGTCAGCACCGGCCAGGCGTACGTGACCAGCCTGATCAACGCCGTGATGCAGGGGCCGGAGTGGAACAGTACGGCGATCTTCCTCACCTGGGACGACTGGGGCGGCTTCTATGACCACGTGACGCCGCCGGTGGTGGACGAGAACGGCTACGGTCTGCGCGTGCCCGCGCTCGTGATCAGCCCCTACGCGCGGCAGGGTACCATCGACCACCAGACGCTGAGCTTCGACGCCTACCTGAAGTTCATCGAGGATGTCTTCCTCGGCGGCCAGCGGCTCGACCCGGCTAACGACGGCCGGCCCGATCCGCGGCCATCCGTGCGCGAGAACGAGCCGCAGCTTGGAGATCTGATGGCGGACTTCGACTTCACGCAAACGCCACTGCCGCCGCTGCTGCTGCCCACCAACCGCAGCGGCCCGCCGCCCTCCAGCACACGCCAACCGGTCGACGACGACGATTGAAATCGTTCCCGCGCGTTCGCGGCCCCGGCGCCGGTGCGACGTCTGACGCGCCCGGAGCGCGTGTGCTATTGTTCGGCACACGCTGCGCGGAGGGGCGCCATGCTGGAACCGTACCGAGTGCTGGACCTCACCGACGAACGGGGCATGCTCTGCGGGCAGATGCTCGCCGACCTCGGCGCCGACGTAATCGCGATCGAGCCGCCCGACGGCTCGCCGGCACGGCGCATCGGCCCCTTCGCCGGCGACAGCGGCGCTGCCGAAGACAGCCTGTTCTGGCGCGCCTACGCCCGTAACAAGCGCGGCATCACGCTCGATCTGGCGCACGCGGCGGGACAGCAGCGGCTGCGTGAGCTGGTGCGCGGCGCCGACTTTCTGATCGAATCGTTCGCGCCCGGCTACCTCGACGGGCTCGGCCTCGGCTACACGGCGCTCGCGGCGATCAACCCGCGGCTGGTGATGGTCTCGATCACGCCCTTCGGGCAGATGGGACCGAAGGCCGGCTGGGCCGCGACCGACCTGACCGCCTACGCCGCCTCCGGCGCCCTGCTGCTCACCGGCGACGACGACCGCGCCCCGGTGCGCTGCACGGTGCCGCAGGCCTTCCTGCATGCCGGCGCCGAGGCCGCGGTCAACGCGCTGATCGCCCACGCGGCCCGCGAGCGCGACGGCGCCGGCCAGCACGTGGATGTCTCGGCGCAGACGGCCGCGGCGATGGCCACGATGTCGATGATCTTGCAGGAAGGCTGGGGCGAGAAGCCGGTGCTGCGCGTTGGCGGCGGCGTCAAGCTCGGCCCGGTGCTGCTGCGCTTCATCTTTCCCTGCAAAGACGGCTACGCCTCGATCACCTTCCTCTTCGGCACCGCCTTCGGCGGCTTCACGCGGCGGCTGATGGAGTGGGTCTACGAGGAAGGCTTCATCGACGAGACCACGCGCGACAAAGACTGGTGGAACCTCGCCGTGCAGCTCGTCGGCGGCCAGGAGCCGATGAGCGAGCTGGAGCGCTGCCAGCAGGCGCTCGGTCGTTTCGCCCTGGCGCACACCAAGGCCGAGCTGTTCGCCGGCGGCATGCAGCGCAAGCTGCTGATCGTGCCCGTCAGCACCACCGCCGACGTGGTTCATTCCGAGCAGCTCGCCGCCCGCGGCTACTGGACACCGGCGGCAGGGAACCGGGAACCGGGAACTGGGAACCGTACAAACGCTCCCCTCTCCATTGCTCCCCTCTCCATCCCATGGAGAGGGGCCGGGGGTGAGGCCACGCCTGAGGCCGCCGTCTATCCCGGCCCCTTCGCCAAATTCAGCGCCACCCCGATTCGCTACCATCGCCCCGCGCCGACCCTCGGCCAGCACAACGCCGAAATCTTCCAATCAACACCACAGTCCCCCCCTCTCCAGAAACTGGAGAGGGGGCCGGGGGGTGAGGTCGCCGCCCTCGCCGGTCTCAAGGTCCTGGACCTGACCTGGGCGATGGTGGGGCCCGTGGCGATCCGCTACCTGGCCGACTACGGCGCTACCGTGGTCAAGGTCGACAGCGCCACACACATCGATGCGGTGCGCTCGTTCCAGCCGTTCAAAGACGGAGAGTCGGGCGCCGAGCGTTCGGGCCTGTTCAGCAACGTCAACTGCTGCAAGCTCGGCATCAGCATCAACCTCAGCAAGCCGCAGGGCCGCGGGTTGCTGCTCAAGCTGGTGCGCTGGGCCGACATCGTGGCCGAGAGCTTCGCCGCCGGCGCCCTGCGCCGCGCGGGCCTCGACTACGAGACGCTGCGGCAGATCAACCCCGGCCTGATCATGCTCAGCACCTGCCTCAACGGCCAGGACGGCCCGCAGAGCGCCCTCGCCGGCTTCGGCACGATGGGCTCGGCGCTGGCCGGCTTCGGCGCGTTGACCGGCTGGCCCGACCGCGCCCCCACCGGCCCCTTCGGCGCCTACACCGACTACGTCGCGCCCAAGTTCGTCGCGACCTCGCTGCTCGCCGCGCTCGACCACCGCCGCCGCACCGGCGAAGGGCAGTACATCGACCTCTCCCAGGTCGAGGCGGCGCTGCACTTCCTCACCCCCGCGCTGCTCGACTACACCGTCAACGGCCGCATCACGCGCCGTGCCGGCAAC
>DATGEL010000051.1 GCA_035310145.1 Dehalococcoidia bacterium | reverse complement strand
GTTGCCGGCCACGCGTGTGCAGACCGAGCTCGTCGGCAGCAGCGACAAGGAGCTGGTGGTGATGCCGGGCGGCCATGTCGGCCTGGCGGCGGGCCGCAAGGCGGTGCAGACGCTCTGGCCCAAAGTCGCGAGCTGGCTGGGCGAACGCTCGCAGGCCGCCGCGGCGAGCGCGGCGGCCCGAGGAGGCAAGCGATGACCACAACGAACGCCGACGGCGCTGCGCCGAAGCCGGACGCGATCGCATCCGGCGGCTACCCCAAAGAGGTCGAGCTGCGCGGCGGCCAGTCGGTGACGCTGCGGTTGATGACGCCCGAGGACGCGGGGCTTTTGCACGAGTTCTTCTGCCGCATCCCGGCCGAAGATCTGCTCTTCCTGCGCCGCGACGTGACGCAGCGGGCGGTGATCGACCAGTGGGCGGAGCGCGTGCGGCGCGGCCAGGTGGTCACCGTCTTCGCCTTGCAGGGCAACAAGCTAGTAGGCGAGGCGAGCCTGCACACCAACAGCGTGCCGTGGAGCGAGCACGTGGGCGAGGTGCGCGTCGTCGTCGATCAGAACGCGCGGCTGGGCGGGCTCGGCACGCGGCTGACGAGCGAGGTGTTCCTGCTGGCGATCGAGCGCGGCATTGGCAAGATCGTGGCCGAGATGACGATCGAGCAGAAGGCGGCGATCGCCGTTTTCCAGAAGCTTGGCTTCCGCGTGGAGGGGCTGCTGCGCAACCACGTGCGCGACCGCGCCGGCGCCCCGCACGACCTGGTGCTTATGGGCCACGAGACGCAGGAGTTCTACGAGCAGATGCAGGCTTACGGCTTCTCCGACCAGTTCAGCGAAGGAACCGACTGAGGCGAGTCAGCCAGCCCGATCTCAGCCCATACGTGCGATCGAAAGGATCCAGATCGCGGCGAAGACCACGGTGAGCGCAAGCGAGGTCGAATCGTTGACGTTGACGCGGGCCAGCCGGGGCAGGCGCATCGTCGTTCCGCCCGGCAGGCACGCCTCGCCCGCCCCGATGAAGGCGTCGTAGGTGTGATAGGGGGCGTCGCCTTGTATGCTCAGCCGGTGCTCGATGCCGCGCAGCACGGCGATCCAGAAGGCGAGCGGGTAGTGCGCCCGCAGCGCCGTGTGGCCCCAGAGCGGCACCGCCGCCAGCCCCAGTAACCCCACGCCCGCGCGCATCCAGTCGGCCTCATGCCCCGGCGGCAGCGCGTTGCGCGCCACGAGCAGGGCTGAGTTCAGCAGCACGAGGGCCGTGATCCGGTTCCAGAAGGGCGTGCCCTCGAAAACGTCGGTCTGCAGCGTGGTATTCCTCGTAGAGACGCGCCCGATGCGGCTGCTGCATCGCGCCCTCTGCCCTGCCGCATCTCCGCTGCAACGCCCAATTGGCGGCCTCTGGCCCGAATGGCCGCCGGTGCGGTAATGCTAATGTTCGGACGGGCGGCGGGCCGGGGTGGTTACAGCGCGCTCACGATGAGGAGGGACATCCGTGCAGATCGCGAGTCCGGAGCGCGCCGTGCGGCGGCTGCCGCGCCGCGGGCGCGTGCTGGTCGCGCCTGGCTGCGGCCTGCCCACGGCGCTCTGCGACGCGCTGGGAGAGGCCGCGGGCGATTTCCACGATCTCGAACTGTACACCGGGCTGGTCATGCGGCACGTCGACTTCCTTGACCACGTGCCGCGTCCCTTCCGCCTCGTCACCACCCACGTCACGAGCGAGACCGAGCAACTCGTGCGCGACGGCCGCGCCGACTTCCTTCCCCTGCGCTACTCACAGATGCCGTCGACCTTCGCCCCGGACGGTCCGCTGCCCGTGGACGCCGTACTGATCCAGGTTTCGCCGCCCGATCGGCGCGGCTATTGCACGCTCGGCGCCTCCGTCTCAGCCTGCCTGGACCTCGTGGGCGCAACGCCGCTGGTAATCGCCGAGATCAACCGCCGCGCGCCGCGCACCCGCGGCAACCGCGTGCACGTCTCGGAGATCGACTACGCGATCGAAGTCGACCGGTCGCTGCTTCCCTACGAGCCCCCACGAGTGGGCGAGCTGGAGCGCACGATCGCGCGGCACGTCGCCGCCCTTGTGCCGAACGGCGCCACTTTTCAGATCGGCATCGGCGCGATTCCGCAGGCGATCCTCGAAGCGCTGGGCGACCATGAAGACCTCGGCATTCACTCCGGCCTGGTCTGCGACGGCATGATCCCGCTGATCGAGCGCGGCGTGGTAACCGGCGCCCACAAGACGATCGACCGCCTGCGCGTAGTCGGCGGCGAGGTGATGGGCACCGACGCGCTCTACGAGTACGTCGACAACAATCCGCGCTTCGCCATCGTCTCGGCCACACACTCGCACCGGCTGAGCACCGTGTGCCGGCTCGACAACTTCGTCGCGATCAACTCGGCGGTGGAGGTCGATCTCTCAGGCCAGGTGAACGCCGAGTGGGTGGCTGGCCGGCAGATCAGCGGCATCGGCGGGCAGTTCGACTACATGGAGGCGGCGATGCACGCCCGTGGCGGGCGCTCGATCATCGCCCTGCCCTCGACCGCGGCTCGCGGCTCGGCCTCGCGCATCGTCGCCACCCTGGCCGCCGGCGCCGCCGTCACCTCGCCGCGCATGATGCTCGATTACGTGGTCACCGAATACGGCGTCGCCGACCTGCGCGGCAAAGCCGTACACGCGCGCGCCCGCGCCCTCGCCGCCATCGCCCATCCGCAGTTCCGCGAGCAGCTGCTGGCCACGATTCCGCGCCCGCAGCGGGAGTGAGCGCTCGCGCCGCCTCTCCCTGGTTTCGCAGGCGAAACCTGCGAGGTGTCCCGCGGGGCCACGGCATGGAGCGCAGGCAGCCTGCCTGCTATTCTGCGGAGAGCGGCGGGCCGGGCAGGCTCGCCGGCGGAGCGGCCCGCTGAACGGCTACAACTTCGCGCTGTTTCTGCACATCGTCGCGATCGTGGCGCTGTTCGTGCAGCTCGGTCTGCTGGTCGAAGCGCTCGGGGGGGCGCGGCGGGCGCAGAGCGTGCAGGCGTTGCGCGAGTGGCTGCGCCTCGCCGTTGTCTCCGAGCGGCTGGTGCTGCTGTTCGGGGCGCTCGCCTTCTTCCCCGCGGCCTACTTGGTCTCCGACCGCTGGAACTGGCGCTACGGCTGGATCAACGCCGCGATCCTCGGCCTGCTCGTGACGATCGCGCTCGGCCCGCTGCTGCTACGCGGGCGGTTGCTGGCGGCGCGGCGCAAGGTCGATGGCCTTGCCGATGGCTCGCCAACACTCACCGCCCGCCTGGCGGTGCACGATCCGGCGCTCTGGGTGGCCGGGCAGACGATGACGACGCTGCCGATCGGCGTCATCGTCCTGATGGTCTTCAAGCCGAACGGCGCCGTCTCCGCGATCGTGCTGGTGGTCGCGGCCCTGCTTGGCGTGCTCTCGGCGGCGCCGGCGCTCACCCGCTTCCGCCGGCTCGAAGCGGAAGCCGCGGGCCGGCCCTCGGCCTGACCTTGAACACGACGGCAACCGCAGCACACTGCAAAGGACACGCCGATGGCTCCGATCCAGCTCGCGGCGGTGGACGCGGTCCAGATCACGACGCTGGTCGACAACAGCTTCGACATGCTGACGCCGGACCAGGGGCCGGCGAAGCGGCCGGCACCGCGCGGCCCCGGCGGACCGCGCGTGGCCAATCCCTTGACCGAAAACGGCTTCGCCCCCGACATGGTGCGGGCCGAACACGGCTTCTCCGCCCTGCTGACGGTCGAATGGGCGGGCCGGCGGCACACCCTGCTCTTCGATACCGGCGTCTCGCCCGACGGCATGATCGAGAACATGCGCCGGCTGCAACTCTCGGCCAGGGACGTGGAGACGGTGGTGCTCAGCCACGGCCACTTCGACCACACGATGGGGCTGGACGGCCTGCGCCGCGAGCTGGGCCGCTCCGGCCTGCCACTGGTGCTGCACCCCGAGTTCTGGAGCCGCCGCCGCACGGTGATCGAGGGCCGTGAGCCCGTCGAGCTGCCCACGACGAGCAAGTCGGCGCTGCTGGGCGCCGGCTTCGAGATCGTGGAGGATCGGCGGCCCTCGTTCCTGTTCGACGGCTCCGTGCTGATCACCGGCGAGGTCGATCGTACCACCGACTTCGAGATCGGCATGCCGATGCAGCAGGCGTATAAGCAGGGCGCCTGGCAGCCCGACACGCTGACGCTGGACGACCAGGCGCTGATCCTGCACGTGCGTGACAAGGGGCTGATGGTGCTCTCAGGCTGCGGCCACGCCGGCATCGTCAACATCGTGCGCTATGCCCGCAAGCTGACCGGCATCGAGCCGATCTACGCGGTGATCGGCGGCTTCCACCTCGGCGGCCGCGTGTGGGAGCCGACGATTGCACCGACGGTTTCCGCGCTGGCCTGGATGGAGCCGAAGGTGGTGGTGCCGGCGCACTGTACGGGCTGGCGGGCAGCGCACGCGCTCGCCTCGGCGCTGCCCGACGCCTATGTGCAGAACAGCGTGGGCACGCGGCTGGAACTGTGAGGGCGTGGCCTCACCCCCTGGCCCCCTCTCCAGATACTGGAGAGGGGAAGGTTGAGTCGATGGAGGCGTTGGTGTGGTGAGGTATGCGAAGCCGCTGCCACATGTGACGGAGGAGACGCGGCCGTATTGGGACTCGGCGAAGGCGCACCGGCTGGCGCTGCAGCGCTGCGCGTCCTGCGGTCGCTTCCGCTTCCCGCCGACGACGTTCTGCCCGAACTGCCTGAGCGAGGCGAGCGAGTGGACGCCGGTGAGCGGGCGCGGCAGCGTCTACAGCTTTGTGATCATGCACCAGGTCTACGACCAGGCGTTCAAAGCTGACGTGCCCTACAACGTGGCCGCCGTCGAGCTCGAGGAAGGCCCGCGCCTCTACAGCAATCTTGTCGGCATCGCCAACGAGGCGATCCGCGTGGGCATGCCCGTGCGCGTGGTCTACGACGACGTGAGCGAGGAAATCACGCTGGTCAAGTTCGAGCCGGCCGGCTGAGCGAGCGGGGCCGCGCTCAGCGCTGGCGTTCTGTCGGAGCATCCTGCGAGGCCGGAGGCATCCGGCCCTTCGCGACCAGCGACTCGTGCTCCAGCACGGCGGCGATACGGCGCGGGTCGGGCACGCCGCGGAAGCTGAAGTGGCGCATCTCTCCGGCCGTCTGGCACTCGAGGTTGCCGTAGTTGAAGGTCGACTGGAGGACGCCGTCGATGCTGGTGGAGACGTCCTCCAGGTCCACCAACGCCGCCGTGGACATGTGGAAGTTGAAGGGGCTGGTGGCGACCAGATCGACGACGCGCTGATTGGTGATCACCCAGAGGTCGCGATCGTAGCGGTACTTGAGCAACGCCAGCCGCGCGAGCCAGAACAGCAGCCAGAGCAGGCAGATGAGCCCGGCGACGAGCGCCGTCTTGCCATGCAGGTTGTCGGTGACGCGCAACACCACGAGCAGCACGCCGATCGGCACCAGCGCCCCCAGCGCGTACGCGATGAAGCGGGGCACAAAAAAGACCCAGTGCCGGCGCGTGACCAAGACAACCTGCTCGCTTGGCTGCAGCGGGAACGGCAGCTTCACCGACGACTCCCCAATTCGTGCCGCGGGCCGCTCGCGGCGGCCACGCCCCTGCGTATCATAGGCGATCCGCGCGGCTGTTCCGCCGGCCGGTCGCGTGATTACGACGAGCGGCGCAGATGACGGCGCCGCGGGCATAGATGGTCTAGACGGGTCGCGCTATGTGCGCTATACTCGCACAAACGCGCCGATATTGCTGAACGGCGTTAGTGGGTAATCAGATGAAAGTCTCCTGCCTGCAAGAGAATCTGGCGCGCGGTCTGGCCGTGGTGCGGCCGGCCGTCGCCTCGCGCTCCACCCTGCCGATCACGCAGAATGTGCTGGTCACCACCGATGGCGGGCGGCTGAAGCTCGCGGCCACGGACCTGGAGATCGCGCTGAGCTGCTGGGTGGGGGCGCGCATCGAAGAGGAGGGCACGACCACCGTGCCGGCGCGCCTCTTCCAGGACTTCGTCAACTCCCTGCCGCAGGACCAGATCGCGCTCACGTTGCCGGCGCGCTCGCGCACGATGCGGCTGACCTGCGCCCGCAACGAGGCGACGATCGGCAGCATGGACGCCGACGATTTTCCGCCGATTCCCGCCGTGCAGAGCGAGCTGGCACTGCGCATCGACCGCCAGGCGCTCAAGCAGGCGATCGGCCATGTCGCCTTCGCCGCCGCGACGGACGATTCGCGGCCCGTGCTCACCGGCGTGCAATTCCAGGTTGAAGACGAGCAGTTGACGCTGGCCGCGGCGGACGGCTTCCGCCTGGCGGTCTTCCACCTGGCGCTGAGCGAGCCGGCGCCGGAGAAGCTGGAGATCATCGTGCCGGCCCGCGCCCTCAACGAGCTGGCGCGGCTGCTCACGGACGAAGAGTCGCCGGTGGAGATGATGGTCAACGCCAACCGCAGCAGCGTCATGTTCCGCGTGGTGAACAAGGACGTGGAAGCGGAGATGGTGGCGCAGCTCAAGCAAGGGCCGTTCCCGAACTACGGCCAGTTGATTCCCAAGGCGCACAACACGCGCGTGACCGTCGATGCGCGCGAGTTCCTGCGCGAGACAAAGATCGCGGCGATCTTCGCGCGCGACGGCAGCGGCATTGTGCGCCTGCAGGTGCATCCGGGCGAGGAGCTGTCGCCGGGCCGGCTGCAGATCTCCGCGCGCGCCGAGGAGATCGGCGACAACCAGGGCGAGATCGACGCCGCGGTGGAAGGCGAGAGCAGCAAGATCGCCTTTAACAGCAAGTACCTGCAGGACGTGCTCAACGTCATTTCCGACGGCAAGGTCGCGCTGGAAACGCAGGGTCCATCACAGCCAGGCGTCATCCGCCCCCTCGGCCTCGACAACTACGTCCACGTCGTCATGCCGATGTTCGTGCAGTGGTGATGAATGGCACCCACGAGTGAACCCTTCGGACGCGTGTCGTGTCAGTGGTGGTTTCAGTGGTAACGAGCCAACAGTAGCAAGGAGCGATCTTGGCCGTCCCGCCGCGCGAGCAGCGCATCGTACTTCAGAAGTCTGGGAACCGATGTGCATTTCCGGAGTGCATAGCCGTACTTGCCGTGGATGGCGCCACCCCGGGGACTGTCGCGGTCCTCGGTGAACTGGCGCACATCGTTGGCGAGAGCGAGCGCGGTCCACGCGGTGACGCCCTGCTCACGTTGGCTGAGCGCAACCGAGCCAACAATCTGATCCTCCTCTGCAATACCCATCACCAGCTCA
>DATGEL010000050.1 GCA_035310145.1 Dehalococcoidia bacterium | reverse complement strand
GTTGCCGGCCACGCGTGTGCAGACCGAGCTCGTCGGCAGCAGCGACAAGGAGCTGGTGGTGATGCCGGGCGGCCATGTCGGCCTGGCGGCGGGCCGCAAGGCGGTGCAGACGCTCTGGCCCAAAGTCGCGAGCTGGCTGGGTGAACGCTCGCAGGCCGAGCCGATCGCCGAGCCGATCGAAACCGAGCCGGAGATCGAGCTGATCGTCGAGCGCATTCCCGGCCCGCAACGCGAGCTGGCCGCCGCCGGCGTCTAGCCCGCCGTTTCACCAGGAAGCAGCCGGCGCCCGCGTCCGATTCGAATCGGACGCGGGCGCCGCGCTGTGTTTCGGCCGGGCGCGCCCGCGCAGACGGCTCTGCTCGCTGCCCCGCGGATCGGCTACCGTGGCCGCAGCAAACGTCGGGAGGATCAGGCCGGTGCGATCAGCCCGGAACGGCGCGATCACCATCCGCTATCGTGTGCTCGGCGACGGTCCGCCGCTGCTGCTGCTGCATCCGGGCCTTTGCAACGGCGAGCTGTGGGAGACTCTCGGCTACACGGAGCCGTTGCAGACGCGCTTCCGGCTGATCGTGCCCGATCTGCGCGGCCACGGCAGCAGCGACTGCCCTCACGAGGACGCGGCGTACAAGGCCGATGCCATGCGCGACGACCTCGACGCGGTGCTGGCAGCCGAGGGGCTGCAGCAGGCGCTGTGCTGGGGCTTCTCGCTGGGAGCGCTGCTGGCGCTGCGCTTCGCCGCGGCCCATCCGGGCCGGCTGCGGGCGCTGATTGCCGGCGGCGCCGTGGGCTGGCTGCCGCGTCGTGACGTCGGCACGCGCTCGGCGGCGCGCATCGAGCAGGAGGGCCTCGCCGCGCTTGCGCCGCCGCTCGACGGCGACCCGGCGATGCTGCCGCTACGGCCGGTGATGCTCGCATCCGACCCGGCAGCGCACGCGGCGCGCTACCGCGCCCAGGCGCTGTGGGAGCCGCCCGCGGGCCTGCACGCGATCGGCGATCCGTTGCTGCTCTACGGCGGCGGGTCGGACAGTTTCACGCCCGCCGTGCGCGAGCTGGCCGCGGCGCTGCCGCACGCCGAGCTTGTCACCGTGCCGAAGCAAGGCCACCTGCAGCTCTGGTGCCACCCGGAGCCGCTGCTGGCGCGGGCGCTCGCCTTCCTGCAGACCGCGGCTATCGGCTGAGCCTGTAGTGAAGTGAGAACGCCATGCAGGTGCGGCCGCCTACGGCACGATCGCCCACTCGCCGGGAAGCTGGTAGTGGAAGGAGCGGTTGGTGAGCCGGCGGCCGTCGAAGACGCGGAAGCGGCCGCTGCGCTGCACATGCCGGTAGCTGTTCTGCAACTGCACGATGCGTTTGCCCAGCAGGTTGAAGAGCACGGCGCCGGCCTTCACCGGCTGCAGGCTCGCCTCGCGCGTGCGGTCGTCCAGCACGCGGAAGACGGGCTGCTGGTGCGGGGCGCAGACGTCGAGCGCCTGGTGGATCGCCGCGCAGTTGCCGGGCCGGTTGCGCTCGTCGAAGAGGGCCAGGCCATTGAGGATGCGCTCGCGCAACTCAGCGTAGAGCGGGTCGGCCAGCTCCAGCAGCTCCGCCAGGGTGGCCGGGTTGCGGGCGCAGGCCGCCGCCAGCGCGGGCAGCGCCTCGCCGGGAGCGACGAAGCTCACGGCGCCGTGGGGATCGACGACGGTGCAGCGCATCAGGTTCATCGAGCAGATACCATCGCGACGATCATAGCAGAGCCTCGCCGCGGCGCGGGCGAAGCGGTGGACGCGCGCCGCCTGCGGCGCGGCGTCAGCCGTACGGCGCCTGGCGCCGTAGGCGGATCTCCTTGCGCTCCGCGGCCGACTGCATGATCGCCAGCACGACTTCGAGCGTGGCCATGCCCCAGCGGCCGTCGTGCAGCGCGGGGCGGCCGCCGATCGCAGCGAGCAGCTCCGTCACCTCGTTCAGGCGCAGGCTCTGGCCGGGCGGCAGCGGCTCGTCGTGGCGGCCGTCGTCGTCGTAGACGTACAGGCCCGTGGCCGACTGGCGCAGCTCGCCGCGCTCGCAGCTCGCGATCACCAGCCCCGCGTCGCCCGGCGTCCAGCTGTCCGTGCCACCCCGCTCCGCGGCTGGGCGCTCCGGTAAACCGCCGAAGCGCAGCCGTTCCCGCGCCGCGTACTCGTCCGCCGTGCCCAGGCGCAGTTGCCGGCGGTAGGCGCTGGCCCGCTCCGCCGCCGCCTGGCGCTGCGGCGTTTCACCCCAGGGCAGCAGCTCCCAGGCGTGCAGGTAGCCGTAGCCGTTATAGACCAGCGTTGCCGGCGTGCCGTCCTCGAATTCGAGATAGGCGCAGAAGTAGCCGGGGCAAGGCCGTTCGGGCAGCCACTCGCCCGTCATCGCCCGCACGCTGCGCACCAGCCCGCCGCCGAGCAGACGCAGCACGTCGACCGCATGCGGCGCCTGGTTGTAGACGGCGCCGCCGCCGCGGCTCACGTCGACCTCGTGCGGCTCGCGCGGGCGCAGCATCCAGCCAAGGAACGCCCAGGTCGTCAGCCCGCCCAGCCGCCCGAGCCGGCCCGAGGCGATGATGCGCCGCATCCCGGCAAAGGCCGGCTCGAAGCTGCGCGCCCCACCGGCGATCAGCGCGATGCCGTTGCGCTCGGCGGCCGCGATCATGCGCTCGCACTCCTCCAACGAGACGGCAAGCGGCTTCTCGACGACGACGTGCTTGCCGTGCTCGGCCAGGGCGATCGCCTGCTCGCAGTGCAGGTGTGTGGGCGTCGCCAGCCAGACGGCCTCGACCTTCGGATCGGCGCAAAGGCCCTCCAGGCTTTGATACCCGTGCCCGCGGAAGCGCTCGCGGAACGCGGCCAGCGCCGGCGCCCGCGGGTCCGCCGCGGCGACAAGCCGAATCTGCGGCAGCGCGGCCAGCGTGTTGACGATACCCGCGCCGGCCATGCCGAGGCCGGCGATGCCAACGTGCAGCGGCCTTGCCGCGTCCAGATTCATCCGCCTTTCGTCCGTGTGCAGCGTTGCGCAGCCGGGCCGGCGGGCGCGGCATAGCAATAGCAGCCTGCCCGTGGCGGGACGCTACGAATATAGCGCCCTACGGCCACGCTGCGCTGCCCGCAACCGCGGACGCCGGGGCTGGTGGGGACGGCGACGCGCTGCCGCCCGGCCCGTGCTGCCCACCGCGCGGAGCCAAACCGGATGACCGGCGTACATTCTCTCGTACGCGCCCTCGCACGCGTTTGATAGGGCCGCGGGGCGCGCCCACGATCAGCACGTCCGCGCGCGCCGCGCCGCGGGCGGCTGGAGGCGGCGATGCAGGAGTTGCACGGCAGGATCGCGGTGGTCACGGGCGGCGGCAGCGGCATCGGCCGCGCCCTCGCACATGCATTTGCCGGCGAGGGCATGCACGTGATCGTCGCCGACATCGAGCCCGACGCGGCGGAGACGGTCGCCAGTGAGCTGCGTTCACGTTCACAGGACGTGCGTGCGCTGGCCGTGCACACCGACGTCGGCGACCCCGCGTCGCTGCAGGCGCTCGCGGCCCGCGCCGAGCACGAATTCGGGCACGTTAACGTGCTCTGCAACAACGCGGGCGTGTACATTGCGGGCTCGCTGGCGGAGGCGACGCGCGAGCAGTGGGCCTGGCTGCTGGCGGTCAACCTCCTCGGCGTGATCGAGGGCGTGCGCGCCTTCCTGCCGCTGCTGCGCAGGGCGGGCGCGGGTGAGGCGCAGATCGTGAACACCGCCTCGGCGGCGGGGCTGAGCGCTTCCCCCGACCGCGGCGTCTACACCACGACTAAGACATGGTTTCAAAACCGGCTCGGGTTCCCGCTTGCAGGTGTGCGATCGCACCTGAACGCCGGTTTTGAAACCATCTGTAAGTACGCCGTCGTCGGCTTCTCCGAGTCACTGCGGGCCGATCTCGCGCCGGAGGGGATCGGCGTCTCCGTGCTCTGTCCGGGCGGCGTGAACACGCGCATCTACGAGTCGGAGCGCAACCGTCCGGCGCAGTTCGGCGCCCCGTCGTCGGCACGCCAGGCGCGCACGGCAACCTTGCAGCAACTGGAGCCGGCGGAAGTCGCCGCGCTGGTCGTGCGCGGCATCAGGGAGAACCGGCGCTACATTCACACCGACCTCGCCCTGCGCCCCTGGATCGCGCAGCGCGGCGCACGCATCGACGCCGACTTCGCCGCGCTCGAAGGCATGGCGGTCTCCGGCGGCTGAAGCGGAGGGACGCCCTGGCTCGCCAGGCGGTCAGGGAACGATCATGCACTTGCCGGCGGCGCCGCCGTCGAAGGTGCGGAACGCCTCCGCCGCCTGGTCCAGCGGAAATCGGTGGGTGATCAGCTTCTGCAGCGGCACGTTCCGCTCGACCATGAAACGGGCGATCGCGATCAGCTCCGCCTTGCTGAAGGTCCACGAGCCGTAGATCGTGGCCACCTTGAAGATCACATCGCGGTTGAAGTCGATCGACGCCGGCCCGCCGATGCCGACGTAGCAGCAGCGGCCGAAGGGGCTGAGCGCCTCCAGGCACTGCGAACGGGCAGCCGCCTGGCCCGACGTTTCCAGCGAAGCGCTCGCCCCGCGGCCGCCGGTGAGGTCGCGAATCGCCGCCACCGTGTCGCCAGCGGCCGCGTCCAGCACCGCGTCGGCCCCCAGCTCCCTCGCCAGCGCCAGCCGCGCCGGGAGGACGTCCACCGCGATCACGCGCGCCCCCATGGCCGCGGCGCTGGCCGTGCCGCTCAAGCCGACGGGGCCCTGGCCGAAGATGGCGACGGTGTCGCCGCCGGCGATGTGCAGCTTCTTCAGCCCGCACCAGGCGGTGCCGGTGCCGCAGGCGATCGCGGCGCCCTCCTCGAAGCTGAGCTCGTCCGGCAGCGGCACGAGCGTGCGCGCCGGCACCAGCATCGCGTCGGCGTTGGCGCCATGCCCCGTGCCGCCGCCATAGGTGACCCGGCCGTTGGGGCAGGCCTGCTCGAAGCCCATCGCGCAGATCTCGCAGAGGCCGCAGCCGGCGTAGTGGTGCACCATCACCCGGTCGCCGGGTTTCAGCCCCGCCGGCGCACCGGGACCAAGCTCGGCGATCACGCCGCAGGGCTCATGGCCGCTGATCGTCTGCAGCGCCTGCGGGCCGCGGTAGGCGTGCAGGTCACTGCCGCACAGGCCGGAGGCGCGGATCTGGACAACGGCCTCACCCGGACCAGCGTGCGGGTCCGGAAAGCCGCGGATCTCAAGTGCTCGGTTGCCGGTAAAGACGACGCCACGCATCGGCTCGCTCCTCCACCACGGCCACGGCGTGGGGCAGCACCGCGACCCGCCGCTCAGCAGTATACGGCGGTTTCAGCGCGCGGTCCGGCCCCGGCGAGACGGCGCCGCTCAGGCGGTGCGGCAGACAGACCAGGAGGTGGCGGCCTCAGCCGCTCTGCGGCACCACGGCGATCGCCTCGATGCCGATCAGGAAGTCGGGGACAATCAAGGCCGGGGTGAGCAGGACCGTGTTCGCCGGCGGGTTGGGCCGGCCGCCCCACCAGCGTTGAAACACCGCAAACGCGGGCGGAACCGGCTGCCCCTGTGCGACGTAGATGGTCCACATCACCAGGTGCTCCGGCCGCGCACCCGCCGCGGCCAGGCAGATCTCGATATTCTTGAGCACCTGTTCCGTTTGCGCCGCGACGTCGCCCTTGCCCACGATCGTGCCCGCGGCGTCCACCGCGTTCTGCATGCCGATGTAGATCGTCCGGGCGGGACCGGTCACCGCCACGGCCTGGCTGAAGGCGGGGTTCCCGGGCAAGCCGGCGGGGTTGAGATAGTGAACGCCAGCGGCCTCGGGCCTGGCAGCGGTCATCGCCTTTCTCCTCAGTCCGTGGTTGTGCGGGGTCGTCGCGGCTCGGCGGCGCCGGAGGACACATCGACCCGCCGCCCGTTCTGCGTGCCAGCGTAGCGCGGCGACGCGGGTGCGGCTGCCGGCCGTCCTGGCAGGGGCGGGCCAGGCAGTCCGGGCAGTCAAGCGCGGCGAGCCGGCAGATCACCCGGGTGCAAACGGTGTCGCGAGGCCGGCGGGGTGAACGGGCAAGCGCCCTTGTCGTACCAAGGACCGGCGCAGCCGTGGCGGCGCACGCCTGTTTCGGACTTCCGCTGCGCCGGAACGCAGCAGAGAGGGAGAGCGGATCAGCCCGGCAGCTCGACGAAGACGGTGGTGCCGCGCCCGCGCTCGCTCTGCAGCCAGAGCCGGCCTTCGTGCGCTTCCACCAGCCCGCGCGCGATCGCCAGCCCCAGGCCGGCGCCGCCGTCCGTGCGGCCGCGGGCGGCGTCCACGCGGTAGAAGCGCTCGAACACACGCTCCCGGTGCTCCGGGGGGATGCCGCTGCCGGTGTCCGCCACGCTGAGCTGCACGCGGCCACCCGTGCGCCGCGCCCGCAGCGTGATCGAGCCGCCGGCCGGCGTGTGGCGCTGGGCGTTGTCGATCAGGATGCGCAGCACCTGGACGATGCGGTCGCGGTCGGCATGTACGACCAGTCGGCGCGGCCGGCGCAGCAGCAGGCCGATGTCGCGCCCCGCGAGCAGGCGCACCGTCTGGCTGCCCAGCTCCTTGAGCAGCTCGCCGGCATCGATCTCGCTCTTGTGCAGCGGCAACTGGCCCGCGTCGAGCCGGGCCAGCACCAGCAGGTCCGCGACCAGCGCGCTCAGGTGATCGGCCTCGTGCACGATGTCTTCGACGAGGTCGCGGTTCTCCGCAACGGGCCGCGTGGGGGCGCGCAGCAGCACCTCGGCGTCGGCGCGAATCAGCGAAAGCGGCGTGCGCAGCTCGTGCGAGGCGTCGGCGACAAACTCCTGCTGGCGCTGCCAGCTCAGCTGCGCCGGGCGCAGCGCCCGCCCCGCCACCAGCATGCCGCCCATCGCCGCCAGCGCCAGGGCGCCGATGCCCACGCCGGCCAGCACCAGCGCCGTGTCGCGCAGCTCGTTCTGGTACGGCCCCAGCGACTTCCCCACCTGCTCGATATCGGGTGGCTGCCCGTTACGGCGCACGATCTGCGAGAGCACGCGGTACGCCTGGCCGTCCTTGTGCACCGTGCGCAGGTCGGCGTGGCCGCTGGCCACCGCCGCGTTGACGCTGGCCGAGTCGGGGAACCCCTTCAGCTTGAGGTTCGGCGGCGTGTACACGTCCGGCACACCGCCCACCGGCCAGACCACGTAGAACACGTCGGAGTGCGGGCCGGTGTTTACCGACGACGCGCTGCCGTCGAAGCCGAGCAGGCCGGCGTAGGTCGGGCCGTCGCCGCTTGCCTGCGCCGCCGGCAGCGTGGCGGCGCGGTTTGCCAGGTCGAGCGCCACGCTGCGCAGGTCGCTGTCCACCTCCTCCGCCCGCACGCGCGCCAGCACGAGATACGAGCCGAGCCCCGCCGCCACCAGCAGTACGAAGAGAATGCCGACGTACCAGACGGTCAGGCGCACGCGGGCGTTGCGCAGGTACCGCGCCGCGGGCGGCAGCGACGGCCGCACCTCGGCCAGCCGGCGCGTGCGCCAGGCGGCGAGGCTGCCGAACGTCGCGCGGGCGTTCATGCCGGCTCTCCGCTGCGCAGGGAGTAGCCGACGCCGCGCACGGTGAACAGCATCGGCTGGCGCTCGCCGCGGTCGATCTTGTTGCGCAGGTAGTGGACGTAGATGTCGATCACCGAGGCCGCCGTCTCGGCATCGTAGCCCCAGACGTTATCGAGGATCTGCGCGCGGCTGAGCACCTGGTTCGGGTGGCGCAGAAAATACTCCAGCAGCGCGTACTCCTTCACCGTCAGCGGAATCAGGCGTCCGCCGCGCCGCACCTCGTGCCGCACCAGGTCCATCGTCAGGTCGCCGACGGAGAGGCTGCCGGCGCCGGGGACGATGGCGGGCGGGCGGCGCGTGAGGGCGCGGATGCGAGCCAGCAGCTCTTCGAAGGCGAAGGGCTTGGTGAGGTAGTCGTCGGCGCCGGCGTCGAGCCCTACCACGCGGTCTTCGACGGCGCCGCGCGCGGTGAGCATCAGCACCGGCGTCTGCACGCCGGCGGCACGCAGCTCGCGGCAGACATCGAAGCCGTTGCGGCCCGGCAGCAGCACGTCGAGCACGATCGCGTCGAAGCCGGGCGCCTGCCCCAGCTCCTGCGCCGTGTCGCCGTCGTGCGCCAGGTCCACCACGTGCCCTTCTTCCTCCAGCACGCGCTTGATCAGCCGTGCCAGCCGCGCCTCGTCTTCCACGACGAGGAGATGGGCCATCGCTGTCAAACCTCGGCAATCATACGCGGGCGTTACCTTGTACTGCGACACGGCGATCCGTGGCCGCCGGCGAAGGCCGCGACCGATCGGCCCTGCCGCTGCAGCCGCTACAATTGTACGTGTCGGACGCCGCTCCCGGTATCGCGGCGTCGCCGGCAGGGGGTTATCTTCGTGGCTGCTGAACAGAAACCCGCGTCGCGCGAGGATGTGCGGCGCTGGCAGGCGAACCTGAAGGGCGAATGGGAAGCCTCGGCGCTCTACCGCTCGCTGGCCGACGCCGAGAAAGACCCGGCGCGCGCCGATGTGCTGCGCCAGCTCGCCGCGGTCGAAGAGCAGCACGCCGCCCGCTGGGAGGGCTATCTGCGCGACGCCGGCGCGCCGCTGCCGAAGCCCGGCGTTTCGCTGCGCGGCCGGGTGCTGCGCACGGCGGGCCGGCGCTTCGGCGTTGGCTCCGTGCTGCCGATGGTGATGGCGAACGAGTTGTCGGACGTCAGCATGTATGACGACCAGCCGGACGCGGCGGGCCTGCCGCAGCAGGAGCGCTCGCATGCCCGCATCTTCTCGGCAATGGCGAATCCGCGCGGCGTCTCCGGCAGCCAGATCGCCGCGGGCGAGCGCTGGCACCGGCGCGATGCCGGCGGCGGCCTGCGCGCCGCCGTCTTCGGCGTCAACGACGGCCTGGTTTCCAACCTCAGCCTGGTCTTCGGCGTGGCGGGCGCGAATCCCGGCCGCAGCTTCATCCTGCTCACGGGCCTCGCGGGCCTGCTCGCCGGCGCCTTCTCGATGGCCGCGGGCGAGTACATCTCGATCACCTCGCAGCGCGAGCTGTTTCAGCGCCAGATCGCGCTGGAGCAGGACGAGCTGGAGACGGCGCCCGAGGAGGAGGCGGAGGAGCTGGCGCTGATCTACCAGGCGAAAGGCATTCCGCGCGATGACGCGGAGCGGCTGGCGCACCGCATCATCGGCGACAAGGACGTGGCGCTGGACACGCTCACGCGCGAGGAGCTGGGCCTGGACCCGGAGGCGCTGGGCTCGCCCTGGACGGCCGCGTCGTCGTCCGCCGTCTCCTTCGCCACGGGCGCGATCTTCCCCGTGCTGCCTTACTTCATCTCCATGAACCACTGGCTGGCACTGGGGCTGAGCGCGGCCTTCGCCGCCGTGGCCCTGGTCGTGGTCGGCCTGGGCATCTCGCTGGTCAACGGCCGCAGCCCCTGGCTGAGCGCCGCGCGCATGCTGCTGGTCGGCGCCATCGCCGCCAGCGTCACGGTCGTCCTGGGCCACCTGATCGGCGTCTCTACGTCGTAGGGCGAAGGGCGCAGGGCAGAGGATTCGTGGGCGCCAGCTTTATTCGTGCGCGCCTTTGCGGTCGGCGCGCTCGGCCACGATCTGCACGTCGATCTCCGCCAGGCGGCGCAGCAAGGGCTGCACCACCTCACCGGCTCGCGCCTCAAGCTGGCGTTTTTGGGCCAGCGCCGCGTCACCGTGACCAACCACCGCTACGTGCTGCACAAGGCGGCCCGAGCGCAGGGCGGTGACACTCGGTTTCGTCCGAAAGGCCGCCAGGCCAAGCGTTCGCTCCTAGCTTGTAGCCCGTATATCACCAATACGTAACTGTATCTGTATTGACAGGACGCGAATGGGGGGTAGAATTCGCGACAGCGCTTCAGTACGAGTACGAGCGCCGTTCGGAGCCCCGCCATACGTCTGCCCCACCAGCGTCTGCTCCTGCTCCTGGCCGTGACCACCGCCCACCCCGGCGACAGTCTCGGCCCGGCGCTCTCCGCACCGCCGGGTACACCTGCCCCCTTCCCGCCGCTCAAGACGCCCTCGCCGGGCACGCCGCACGATC
Organism: Dehalococcoidia bacterium; assembly: GCA_035310145.1. NCBI lineage: Bacteria > Bacillati > Chloroflexota > Dehalococcoidia > Dehalococcoidia bacterium. The sequence continues at coordinate 15,122 of DATGEL010000050.1, read as the reverse complement.
CCGGTCCGGACCACCTGGCAGCCACGGATCGCGCGCGTCGGGCGCAGCCCACGCCGGCTCCGCCGCACACGTCGAGCCAACTTGCCCATCCCACGGGCACGCCGCCGCGGCCCACGCCCGCTGCTCAGGCTTCGGCGCCGGGCGGCAGACTCGCCACGCCGGCACCGCCACCGACGCCGGCAGGGAAGGCGCTGGGCACGCCGGTGCCGACACCCGCACGGCCCGCTCCGGCCGCTCATCCCGCCGGGCACTGATGCTGCTGCGCGCCGCACCGGGCGCTTGCGCCACGTCCCTGCCAGCCGCCCTCCGGAGGCGCCGACCATGCCGTACCGCCTGCCCCGCCGCGTCGCCCTCTTCGGCGCCCTGCTGCTCGGCCTCCTGCTCACGCCTGCCTTCCTGCGCCCGGCGCCCGCCGCAGCGCAGACCGGCCCCGGCAACCCCACGCTGATCGGCCCGCTCGACGGCGCCACCGGCCAGTTCAACCCCGTCGTCCTGCGCTGGAACACGGCGCCGAACACGCTCTCCTACGATGTCGCCTACCTCGACAGCACCGTCAGCTCCACCTACAACTACTCCGGCGCGCTCACTACCACCTCGTTCACGCTGCCGACGATGCCCGACGGCCACCTGATCTACTGGGAGGTGTTCGCCTGCGACGCCAGCAGCTGTCCGGGGCAGAGCCCGCTCTGGTCCTTCAGCATGAACGCGCCGGCGCCCGGCACACCGTCGCTGGTCGCGCCCAACAACGTCTCGGGCACGGGCACGACGCCGACGCTCTCATGGAATCAGCCCAGCGGCGTGATCGCCGGGGTGACGGTCTACAGCGCGACGGTGACCGACGGCGACACGGGCGCGACGATGGGCACAACCGGCTACACCGCGGCGCTGAGCGTGGCGGTGCCGGCCAGCTTCAGCCTGGTCTACGGCCGCTCCTATACCTGGAACGTCACGGCCTGCAATGCCGGCGCCTGCTCCGGCTGGGGGCCGAGCTGGGCCCCGTTCAGCACCGCCAACGCGCCATCGCCGCCAGCGCTCTCCTCGCCCAACAACGTGAGCGGCATCGGCGCCACGCCGACGCTGTTCTGGAGCGCATCGTCCGACGCGATCGCGGGCGTGACCCAGTACTACGCGGGCGTGTTTGACGGCGACACGGGGACGCAGATGGGCGTGACGGCGGGCACGACCGGCACCAGCGCCACGGTGCCGGCGGGCTTCAACCTGGTACTGGGCACGTCCTACACCTGGAACGCCTACGCCTGCAACGGCTGGGCCTGCTCGGGCTGGGGCGCGAGCTGGTTCCCCTTCAGCACTGCCAACGCCCCCGCCGCGCCGCCGCTGCTTTCTCCCAACAACGTCAACAACACCGGCCCGACGCCGACGCTGAGCTGGAGCCAGCCGAGCGGCGCCTACGCGGGCGTGACGCAGTACAGCGCCGGCGTGTTCGACGGCGACAGCGGCACGCTGATGGGCACCACGGCCTACACCACCGCGCTCAGCGTGCCGGTGCCGGCGAGCTTCAATCTGGTCTACGGCAAGTCGTACACCTGGAACGTGCAGGCCTGCAACGACTGGCCCTGCTCCGGCTGGGGCCCGACGTGGGATCCATTCACGACCGCTCCGCCGCCGGACCGACCGGCTGAGAGCGCGCCGCTCAACTACACCGCCGCCGAGGGCACCACGCCGACCGTGTCGTGGAGCGCACCGACGAACAGCGTGAGCGGGATCACCACCTACACCATCGGGGTCTGGCTGTTGAACTGGCAGGACGGGACGAGCTCCACGCTGCCGACGCTGTCGGCGGGGACAGCGCTGTCGCAAGCGATCCCGTCGAGCGAGGGGCTGGTGGCGGGGCTCTCCTACTTCTGGGCGGTGTACGGCTGCAACGACTGGAGCTGCGGCGACTGGAGCGCCACGGAGTGGCTGTTCAGCACCGCGCCGGCGCCGAGTGCGGCGCAGCAGACCGCTCCCGCGGATGGAGCGACGAACACCGGCACGACGGTGACCTTGACCTGGAACGCCTCGACGCAGAACAACAACCCGGCGCCCGGGCAGACCCACTACTACGTGGATGTCTACGATCAGGACACGGGGCAGTTCGTGCAACAGAACGCCAGCATCGGCATCAGCACCAGCGATGCGCTGCCAGCCCTTACGAGCGGCGATGTCTACCGCTGGATCGTGACCGCCTGCAACGGCGCCGACATCGAGCAGGTTTGCACGCAGACGCTGTCCACTGCCGGGCCCACCTACACCTGGCCGGAGTTCTTCACCGCGCCCGTCGTACAGGCACCGTGGCCGGGAGCGACGATCAGTGCCTACATCTCGCAAAACGATGGAGGCAGGGCCAATGATCTGGGTGCTGCCATCGGAGGGAGCGGCATCCCGCCCAGCATGCTGGCCCTCGACCTCGGCCGGCAGACATACCTGGCGCCGGATGGTGTTGGAAACCAGGCTGGAACCCTACTTCCGCCAACAGGCAGCATCTCGGTCACCCTGGGGACGGTGAGCAACCTCGTCATGAACTTCCTTCAAGGCTATGTTCGCGGTGGCGGCAGGATCCCGATCACGGTGGGGATCGGAACCAACAACTACAAAGGCCTCGAGACCGTCGACTACAACCGTGCGGGCATAGACTGGGCGAACTTCGTGCTCTCGGTGCAGTCTGCCGCGAATGACCCCACCAGCGGCATCGCGGGCGACTTCATCGTGATCGGCGCGAGCGACATGGAGCCAGACTGGAACACGGCGAGCAACACTACGACCTGGCTTGACACATACGGTAACGTTGCTGGAGCCCGGCCGCTCATCAATTATGGAACCTGTGACGGCTGCGATCCGAATTGGGCCGGTCAGGCGGGCTGCACGTATCAGCCTGGCCGGTACTGCAACATTGCCAACATCAGCTTTGATTCCAGTCAGGGCGGCAATCACTGGACGGTCTCCGGTGTATACCACATCGCTTACGGCGCGCCAATCGTTCGATCGATGCCCGAGATCTACGGGGCCGTCTACGCGCAGGAGTGGCAATACATCGCCCTGTACGGCTCCGCGAACGATCCAAGGAGTGTCCCCGATGCGCACGGGTTCGTGGCGCAAGGCCCATGGACGGAGTGCGTGGCCGCTGTGGGTCCCAACAACGCGCTGGCATATCCACCTAGCAGCGGGTACGGCGCGCTGTGGAATGCGCTGAATGATCCGCACTGGGCCGGCTACACGGGCCAAACGCCGTCCTGGTCCTCTGACATCGCCTGGGACTATCAGTTCGTCTACAACGGCAGCCATGTGCTGCAACTCCCGCCGGACTTCTCGAGCTGTGTCGTACAGAATCACGGCTTTCCCTATCATCCGTAGGCGAAGGAGAACAGGCGATGGTGCGCCGCGCGATGGGAAAATGGGCACCACGGATCGCGGCCGGATTGCTGGTGGTAGGCGTTACCGGCGGGCTGGTCCTGGCCGCGGTCGCGCAGCGCAGCGTCCGTCGCGGATCGGGCCCGGCCGGTGGGAGCACCGCGAGCACCGTCGCCCAGCGCCTGGCGACGGCGGCCACGCCGACCGACCCGAGCCACCTCTCGCCGGCGGAGGTCTACTGCTTGCGCGTGCTGGGAGCGGAGGAGGAGTATCGGCGGGATCCGGTTAAGCGCCAAGGGTTGCAGAATGGCATTGTGGACTGCGTTCAGTACTACAACCACCCGGTGGTCAATTCACCCGCGGCGCTGCTCCGCCCCATCGGCACGCCTTACGTCTGCAACCCGCAGGCGTACCGCCATGGGCGCCCACTCGGCGGCGGTGAGCTTACCGACGAGGGCAGTACCGGCTTTGGCATGGGCTACAAGCTTCTCAACTCCTGGCTCAGGATCGACCAGGGCAACGCCGTCATTGTATACGCCGGCACGCGCCGGGCGGGTCCGGCGGCCCAGGACTACAGCCAGGGCGTCGTGATCGTGCAGGAGTACCGGGATTTCCCCTGCCGAGACAATCATGGCTGGACGACCGGGAGCCCCACGGACTACCTCACGCCTGGCCGCAATGGTGAGGTGCGCATTATCGATGCGGTCGGGGAGACGCTGAAGCTGCAAGCGGAGGACGGCACGCTCTTCTACTTCGATGTCGCCACTCGGCAGTACGTCGCCAACTTCCCGGCAACGGGGGGAACGCCGGCAGCCACGCCGGCGGGGCCGTAGACGGCGCGCCGTCGAGTGACGGGCTGCACGTCGTGCCGTAGCATCGCTCACATGAGTCGCGCGATCGGGAGATGGGCGCCGCGGGTCGCCGTGGCCGCGCTGCTGGTAGGCGTGGTGAGCGCCGTTGTCGCATTGATGGTGGCGGCGGCGACCAGCCGGCACGGCCGGGGCACCGGCGCTGGCAGCCACGCGGTCACGGACACTCAGTCGCTCGCGGCCAACGTGGCGCCGACGCCGCGCCCGCTGCGCACCGCGACCGACCCGGCCGACCTCTCGCCGGCAGAGCTCTACTGCCTGCGCGTACTGGGCGCGGAGGACGAGTATCGGGCGGCGCCGTTCAAGCGGCAGGGGCTCCAAAACGGAATTAGTAGCTGCGTCTACTTCTACGAGCACCCGGCGGAGCGGTCGGCCAGGCCCACGCCGCCGGTGCACACCACGCCCGAACCCTGCCGCCCGCCGAGGATTCCCTCCGGCCGCAGCGCCGGCGCCGGGCAGGTCGTGGACGAGCGGCAGGTCGAGTTTGGCCCGGCTTACCTGATGGAGAACCAATGGATTGCGCTGCCGCCGCAGGACGGCCACACGGTGATCGCTTATGCCGGCACACGGAAGGCCGGCGCGGCGCTGGATGACTACAGCCAGGGAGTGCTCGTGGTACAGGGCTGGATGTTCGGCCCGTGTGGAGCAAGCCTGGAGGGTGACAGAGCGGACTATCCCACCCCGACGAAGCACGGTGCGATCAAAATCGTCGACGCGATCGGGGAGACGCTGAAGCTACAGGCGAAGGACGGCACGATCTTCTACTTCGACGTGGCGTCGCGGCAGTATGTCTCCGGCTTTCCGGCGGTGGCCGCGACTCCCGCCGCCACTCCGCCGGGGCCGTAGCCCGCGTTCATTGCGGTACTGGCAGGGCGGGACCGGCGCGGGCTGCACCATCTCGCCGGCTCGCGCCTCAAGCTCGCCTTTTTAGCCCAGAGCCGCGTCACCGTGACCAACCACCGCTACGTCCTAAACAGGGCGGCGTGAATGACGGAGGCAGCGAGGCAACGGATGCCCCGGCCCGCGGCGATCTGCCCATCGCGGGCGCTGGCTCAGCGGCGCCTGCACCCTACGCCCTAGACCGGCAGGTTGTAGACCCGCGCCGCCGTGTCGTGCAGGACTTTCTTGCGCAGCTCCGGCGAGAGCGAGCCGAGCACCGCGGCCACCTGCTCCTTCACCTTTGGATACAGGCAGGTGGGGTGCGGGAAGTCGGTCTCGAACATCACGTTGTCGGCGCCGATCTCCTCGATCGCGTTGCGCGGCGCCCAGTTCTCGAACCAGAACGAGACGTAGCAGTTGCGCCGGAAGATGTCGCGCGGGCGCAGGTCGCCCCAGAGGGCGCGCTTCTCCTCGATCGGCACCACCTCGTCGAACTCGTAGTCCATCGCCTCCAGCAGGAACGGGATCCAGCCGATGCCGCTCTCCACGGAGATGACTTTCAGCTTCGGATGCCGGTGCAGCACGCCGCTGAAGATCATGTTGGAGAGCGCCCGCGAGTTATCGAGGAACAGCGCCACCGAGCCGATGGCGATGCGCGTCGGCGTCGAGATCGTGCTCCACGGCTGGCTGAACGCTGCCGTGGTGCCGGCGCCGATGTGGAAGTTGACGGCGAGGTCGAGGTCCTCGCAGGTGGACCAGAAGCGATCCCACTGCGGCGCGTCGAGCGAGGGCAGGCCGAACGCCTGCGGCGTGTCGCACATGACGATGCCGGTGAGGCCCAGGTCGTGGCGGGCGCGGGTGATCTCCGCCACGGCATCGTCGATGTTCCAGAACGGCACCAGCGCCTGCGGGTAGAGTCTGCCGCCGCTTTGCTTCTGGATGTCGGCCATGCGGTCGTTGTAGATCACGGCGCAGAGCTTGCGCAGGTCGTTGTCCGCGATCTGGATGAACTTCTGGCTGCCGAAGCCGGCGACGTTGGGAAACATGATCTGCGCGTAGATGCCGTGCTCGTCCAAAAACTTCAGGCGCTCCGGCACGTCGTAAGCGGCGCGGCTCAGATCCTCGAAGCGCGTGAGGCTGAGCACGCCCTGGACCTTATCGCCGTCCTTCTTGACGACAGTGAAGCCGAGCGGGCCGAAGGGCACGTTGCCGTCCACGACCCAGTGCTGGCTGCCGTCGTCGTTGGTGACGACTTTCGGCACGCGGTCCTTGAAGGCGGCGGGCGCGCGGCCGGTCCACAGGTCCGGCGGCTCGGTGTAGTGGCTGTCCATGTCGATCACGCGGATCGGGTCGTCGGTGTAGCGCGTGGGCATCGGCTCTCTCCTTGCCGCTCGCGGCGAGCGCGGGCGCAGAACGCTGTTGCGGTTGCCGCATTCTGCGAACGGCCGCGGCGCCCTGTCAACGCGGCGGCGTTCGCGCCGCCGCGGCTTTCGCGCAAGCGAACGCCCGGGCGTGGGGTTTCCCACGCCCGGTTCGCAGAACGGAAGCTCGCGTGCGCCGCCGGGAGAGTGTCCGGCAGCCCGTCACGGGATCTGGTAGACGGCGATGCCGATGTTCGGAATCGGCACGTACACCGCGTTCGTCGCCGGGTCGGCCGCAACCGAATGGGCCGCCCCGACGGTTGGCACGTTCATCAGCCAGGTGTTCGTCGCCGCGTCAATCACGCCGAGCGTCGGCGTGGACCGGCCTTTGCTGGTGCCGTCCGAGGTGGCGCCGGAGGCCGCGAGATAGTAGCGGTTGTCGCCGGGGTTGTACCAGACCTCGTCCGAGCCGCCGATCTGCGTGATCGTGGCGACGATGCTGCCGGAGCCGATGTCGATGATCTCGCTGCGGCCGGGGTCGCTGCAGCCCGCCAGCAGCTGCCTGTTCGGGCCGATCACCGTCCCCGCCGGCTTGCAGGTGTCCAGCGGGAAGACGCCGGTGATCTGCATCGTCTTCGGATCGATCACGTCGATCTCGCCGCCGGCATTCGTCTTGCTCACCGGCACGGCCTGGTAGAAGAGGCCGGTATCCGCACTCCATGATGGCTGCTCGATGCCGTCGGTGGCGTCCGGGAACGGCACTTTTCCCAGCACGGTCATGCTGGTCGTCGAGATCAAGCTGACGTACGGCGGCGTCTCCGCATCGTTGGTGACGATGAAGATGTGATCCGCCGCGTCGTAGGCCATCTCGTCGGCGCGCGTCGTGCCGCCGGTGGAGATGGTCGCGATGATCGAATCCGTCGTCAGATCGATCACCTTGACCGTGCTGTCGCCATCGCCCGCCCAGAGCTGATTCGCGTCGGGAATGACGAGCACGCCGTCCGGCCCCGATGCGTCGTTGCTGGCCTTCGCCCCGACAAAGCCGCCGATCTGCGTCACCAGCGTATTGCTGGTGGTGTCCACCACATCGATCGCGGCGTTTGTCCGATCGCCGAGATAGTAGCGGTGCGAAGCCGGGTCAACCCAGCCGATGTCGAAGGCGCGCGAGACGCTGGGAAGCAGGATAACGGCGCTGGGACCAGGAGCACTGGTCTGCGCTCTCGCCGGGGGGTGCGCTTGCAGTCCGGCCGCGAGGCCAACTAGCACGAAGATCCCGAGGAGCCGTTTCGCATCCATGACCACCGCCCCTTCCGTTTCTGGCGCACCCTTCACGTGCGCCGCTCGTGCCTTCCGCCTCACCTCCTCACCACGCCAGCGCCGACGAGATTAATCATTCGTACGCGATCCGTCAATGTCGTCTCAGGAATGTTCTTCCAGTGTCTTCCCGGCGGCCTTCCTTCGCCGAGGCTCCGCCGATCGGCGCCTTCTGGCCTGTCCCCAAATGCCGCCGGTGTTTGCTTGACATCCCTTCGCGGCGGGCATTGTATTAGGGCAACCGGCGCGCGGCGGCCGCGCCTGCAACGGCTCGCGAACGGCTCACTGCTGCCGGGTGGGGATCGAAGCAACGAGGAGCAGAGCATGGGCGAGATCCTGGGGTTGGGCGTGACCCACTACCCACCGCTTACCGGCGTCGACCAGAACATGGCCGGCATTCTGCGCGGCATCCTCAAAGACCCCGGCCTGCCCGAGCGCTACCGCGACCCCGCCAACTGGCCGGAGCAGTTGCGCCGGGAGTACGCCGGCGACGCCGGTGTGGCGGCGGCCACCGCCCACCGTGCCGCCCTGGTGCAGTATTTCCGTCGCGCCCGCGAGGTGTTGGACCAGTTCAAGCCCGATGTCGTCGTGGTCTGGGGCGACGACCAGTACGAGAACTTCACCGACGACATCATCCCGCCGTTCTGCATCCTCGCCTACGACGAAGTCACGGTGCAGCCCTGGCAGCGCGAGGTCTGGTACAACGACGGCCCGAGCAACGTCTGGGGAGAGCCGCGCGACACGGCCTTCCGCGTCGAGGGCCACCGCCAGGCCGCGAAGTACCTCGCGGCGGGCTTGCTGGAGCAGGGTATCGACATGGCCTACGCCTACCAGCCGCTGCACAAAGAAGGGCTGGGCCACGCCTTCGTCAACACCCGTCTCTTTTTGGACTACGACCGCACCGGCTTCCCCTACCCGCTCATCGCCTTCCAGGTGAACTGCTACGGCCGCCGCGTGATCGCGCAGAAGGGCGGCCGCGCCAGCCTCGCCAACCCCGTTCCGGAGGCCAACCTCGACCCACCCTCACCCTCGCCAAAGCGCTGCATGGAGGTCGGCGCCGCCACGGCGCGCGTGCTGCGCGACAGCCCCTACCGCGCGGCGCTGATCGCGTCCTCGAGCTGGTCGCACGCCTTTCTGACCGACAAGAACTACCAGCTTTATCCCGACGTGCCGGCCGACCGCCGCCTCTATGAGGCGCTGCGCCGCGGCGACTACGACACCTGGCGCAAGATCTCGCTCGCGGAGATCGAATCGTCGGGCCAGCAGGAGATGCTCAACTGGTTCTGCCTGGCCGGGGCGATGGAGGCGCTGGGCCGCACGCCCGGCGAGTGCGACTTCGTCGAGACCTGGGCGTTGAACTCGAATAAGTGCTTCGCCGTGTTCGAGCCAGGGAACACGGAACAGGGAACAGCGAACCGGGCGGCAGCGGGCGCGCCGGCATAGCCTTCGGCCCTCACCCCCGGCCCCTCTCCCATTCGTTGCACGATGGGCGAGGGGCGATTGGGCGTTGCCTGAGCGGGGCCACGTTGGGTTAACCGTAGGCTGATCGGGACGCTCGGCGTCGGATCGTCTCCTTCTCCTATCGTGCAACGAATGGGAGAAGGAGACGATCCTAGGGTGCTGGCTCGGCTGCTGCCAGGTTAACCGCGCCGGCTATGGAACTTCCTCCCCCGGGATCGCCCCTCTCCTTCTCTCCAGGCTTGGGAGAAGGAGAGGGGTAAGGGGGTGAGGATGAGGGCCATCGGCGTCTTCCCCACGCGCACGCTCAAGGGAATCGTCTTCGTCTGGATGGGCCAGGACGAGCGCGAGCCGGCGCCGATCGAAGAGGACGTGCCGGAAGAGTTCTTCGATCCGCGTCCCGCCCCAGCAGCGGCGTGCGGAGCCGTGGCAGCGGCCGGCCGGCCAACGGTGCCATCGCCCCCTCCGCCGGGATCCAGCGGTGCCTCGCCCTATGGCCGTGCGCCGATTCCGACTATATAAACGATCGCCGCGCTGCGATTTGCAGGCGCCGCGCACACTGTAGTCCAACCGGGGTCGCGTTGCCCGGCGTGCGTGCCTGGCCAGCGATCGGTCGCGAGAGTAGCATGAGCGCCGAGTGCATATGGAAGAAGGCCGGTCTGCTGCTTGGCCGGCCGCCGCGAGCATGGCATTCGAGTCATTCGAAGGAGAACGCCCCTGAGCCAACGGATTTCGCCCTCGAACCGCGCCCATCTGGAGTTCTTCGTAACCACCGTCGAGCAGCAGCGCGCCTGCGTCCTGGATGATGCCGGCGTAGAGCGCATCCTCACCGAACTGGAGTCGGAGGACGAATGGATTCGTGCCCGCGCCGTGCGGCAGGTTTGCCCGTGCCGCGTGCCGTGGCCGCTGTTCTACCGGCTGCGCAAGGCGGCGGCGCGGCTGAAGCGCGACCCGAGCCCGCTGGTGCGCGCCAACGCCCTGCATGTCGAACTCGATGCCAGGACCGTTCGAGACCGCGAAGCGACGATGGAGCGGCTGCGCGTGCGGGAAGAACGGCGGGGCGAAGCAGGCCGCGCTCGCCGTTAGATCGCGCCCACCACGTACAAGATCAGGATGATCACCAGGATCAAGACGATCAGACCGATCGGGCTGTAGCGGTACATCGTACAATCCTTTGCTGATGCTGTAATAGCGCGCGACGGAGCGAGTGGCTTTGCTCGCTCCGTCGCGTGTCCGTTCGCGGGTGTCCCGTGCACATCGGTTCGGCAAGCGGAACCGTGGACCGCCGGGTACGGCAACCCGGCGGGACAAGTCCGCTGCCTGCACTCAGTCTGCCCGAGGCTGGCCGCGCACGGCTCACCCGCGTGGGTTGGTTGTGCGCTACACCGAATGGCGGGGCCGCCGGACCGAAGGAAGCAGGATGGCGCTGCCGGCGGTCCGGCCGCCTTTATCCGCTACGCCCCGCCTCTGCCCCGAGCGCCGCCGCGCGCGTACGCTGATCCGCGAAACACTCCACGCGGGGCGAGGCGAAGATGCACCTCGTTCAGGACAGCGCCTGGCCCGTCTTGGTGGCCACCGCGCTCAGCGCCGTCGTCGGCATTGAGCGGCAGTGGCGCGGCCATTCCGCCGGCCTGCGCACCCACATGCTCGTGGGCATCGGCGCGGCGCTGGCCACGGTGGCCGGCCGCTACGGTTTCAGCGCCACCGGCAGCAATGGCTCGCCGGACCGCATCGCCGCGCAGGTGATCAGCGGCATCGGCTTTTTGGGCGCGGGCAGCATTCTCAAGGAGCGCTCGGGCATCCACGGCCTGACCACGGCGGCCACGCTCTGGACGGTCGCCGCCCTCGGCGTGGCCTGTGGCGCGGGGCTCTGGGCCACCGCCAGCCTGACCACGCTGGTGATGGTGGTTGCGCTCGTGCCGGTGCAACTGATCGAGCGCGCCGTGCGGCCGCAGCCGCGCCCGCTCGGCGTCACGGTGCACGACCCGGCGGGTACGATCGCGCTGGCGACGCTTGAACGCGTGGCAGAGGCGGTGCGCTGCGAAATCCACGCGCTGCGCCGCGAGCGCGTGCCCGGCGGCGCCGGCGTGCGTATCGATCTGGAGTTGCTGGCGCCGCGGCGCGTCTCGCTGGCGGCGGTGCTCGACGCCTTCGAAGCCGTGCCCGGCGTGGGCGACGCCGCGATCCGCCTCGGCGAGGAAGAGGACGATCCACACTCGGCGTGATGGGGTCTTAAGGCCCGCAAGCCGCCTTCGATACCTACGGTGACCATAGGGAAAACCACTAGAGACACGCACCGCGGACCGGCTCGACGCGGCCGCGCGTGAGGGATTGAGGTCCGGCATGCCAGCAACCGCGATCGAGTCCCGGCCGGCCATGGCCCTGCAGGCGCTGCAGGCCTACTACGACGACGTCACCGGCCTACCGAACCAGCTCTTGTTCATGGATCGCTTGAGCCACGCCCTGCTGGGCGCCTGCCGCCGCGGCAGCGGCGTGGCCGTCTTCTTCATCGAGGTGCAACCAGCCACCGCTGACCCCGAAGGCAGCGATGAGCCGCTCGACGCCCAGACGGGCGGGGCGCTGCTGCGCGCCGTGGGCGAACGCCTGGAGAACCGCCTGCGCCCCAACGATACGCTGGCGCGGCTGGCCGGCGGCCAGTTCCTGCTGCTGCTGGAGGATATGCACCGGCCGGTGGACGCGAGCAATGTCGCCGAGCGGCTGGTGCAGGCGCTGCAGCAGCCGCTGGCAGCCGACCGCCGCATGCTGTCGGCGCAGGCCGCGGCCGGCGTGTCGGCGCGCACACAGGTGGACCTGCAGGTGCAGGCCGACGAGCTGGTGCTGGAGGCCGAGCGCGCCCTGCGCCAGGCGCAGCGCAACGGCCTGCCATGGGCGCTGATTACCGGCGAGCTGATCGACACCGAGGTCTCGCCGGAATCGCCCTGCGTGCAGTAACCCACGGCGCCAGCCGCTGAGTGGCCGGCTGGGAGAGCACCGGTCCGACCGGCGGGATGTGTTCCTCTCTCGATGGGCGCCGTCCACCCGTGCTCCTTGATTCCTCCGCGATTCCTCCGCCCTGCGTCCTCTCCCACTCAGCTATACTGCCCTCTCGGAAGCGATGATGCCGGAGGGCGGCATGCGGCTGCACGACGCGCTGTTCTACCACGCCCGCGAGCAGCCGGACGCCGAGTTCGCCGTGCAGGGCGCGCGGCGCCTCAGCTACGCCGCCGCGCGGGACGCGGTCTGCCGCATCGCCAACGCGCTGCTGGCCGCGGGCGTGCGGCCGGGCGAGCGTGCGGCGCTGCTGGCGAAGAACTGCCTCGAATACCCGCTCTGCTACTACGGCGCCTCGCTGGCCGGCGTGGCGCTGGTGCCGGTCAACTACCGCCTGGCGCCGCCGGAAGTGGCGCACGTGCTGGCCGACAGCGAGGCCGCGCTGGTGATCGCCGGGCGGGAGTACACCGCCACGATTGACGGCATCGCCGCGGATCTGCCGCTGCTGCGCCGGCGCATCGTGCTTGCCGAGGCGCCGCCGGTCGGCTGGGAGGCGTTCGCGGGCTGGATCGCCGCGCAGCCCGCCACGCCGCCGGCCGTCGAGGTCACGCCCGACTGCGACCTCTACCAGATGTACACCAGCGGCACGACGGGACGGCCCAAAGGCGCCGTGATCACGCAGGGCGCGGTGCAGGCGAACCTCGCGCAGATCAAGCTGGGCCTCGATCTGCGGCGCGGCGACCGCAGCCTCGTCGTCGCGCCGCTCTTCCACGCGGCGGCGGTCTTCACCACCTTCAGCGTGGTGCAGATAGGGGGCAGTCTCGTACTCCACGAAGAGTTCGAGCCAACGCGCGTGCTGCGGGCGCTGCGCGAGGAGCGGATTGCCTACGCCGTGCTTGTCGCGGCGATGCTGCTCGCCTGCCTGAACACGGCCGGCGAGACTCCGTTGAGCTTCCCTGACCTGCGCCTGATCCTCTACGGCGCCTCGCCGATCACTGCCGAGACGTTGCGGCGGGCCGCGGCCTTCTTCGGCTGCGGCTTCCAGCAGGCGTACGGCATGACGGAGGCGACCGTGGCGGTGAGCTTCCTCTCGCCGGCCGACCACACGCTGGCCCTGAGCGAGCGGCCGGAACTGCTGCTCTCCGCCGGACGCCCGGTCGCCGGCACGGAGGTCCGCGTGGTGGATGCGGCCGGCCGGCCGCTGCCGCCCGGCCAGACCGGCGAGATCGCCGTGCGCGGACCGCAGTTGATGCGCAGTTACTGGCGGCTGGCGGAGGCCACGGCCGAGGCGCTGCGCGACGGATGGCTGCACACCGGCGACGCGGGCATGATCGACCAGGACGCCTATCTCTACGTCCAGGACCGGGTGAAGGACATGATCGTCTCGGGCGGCGAGAATATCTATCCGCGTGAGGTCGAGGATGCGCTGATGCAGCATCCCGCCGTGGCCGATGCGGCGGTGATCGGCGTGCCGGACGCGCGCTGGGGCGAGACGGTGAAGGCGATCCTCGTGCGGCGCGCGGACATCGAGATCGCGGAGGAGGCGCTGGCGGCGGAGATCACGGGCTTCTGCCGCAAGCGGCTGGCGGGCTACAAGCTGCCGCGCTCGATCGAGTTCCGGGCGGAGCTGCCGCGCAACGCCTCCGGCAAGGTGCTGAAGCGCGAGCTGCGCGAGCCGTACTGGGCCAGGCAGGCGCGGCGCGTGGCCGGGGCGTGAGTGCCACAAGCCAAATGGGAGGCGGGCGATGAGCGACGACGCGGTGCTGCTGGCCTGCGAGGGGCCGCTGGCGCGGATCACGCTGAACCGGCCGCGGGTGCTCAACGCCGAGAATCCCGAATGGATCGCCGGCCTGGGCGCCGCGGTCGAGGCGGTGGCGGCGCGGCCGGAGATCCGCGTGGTGCTGCTGGGCGGAGCGGGCCGCGCCTTCTGCGCCGGCATGGACCGCGAGATGCTCAGCCGTGAGGGGATGCCCCCGGGGTTCTACGAGGAGCAGGAGCGTGTCTTCGCCGCGATCGAGGCGCTGGATGCGGTGAGCGTGGCGGCGCTGCACGGCTACTGCCTGGGCGGCGGCCTGCAACTGGCGCTGGCCTGCGATCTGCGCGTCTGCGCCGGCGACTGCAAGCTGGGTCTGCCGGCCGGCGAGCTGGGACTCTTTCCCGGCATGGCCGTCTTCCGCCTGCCGCGCCAGGTCGGCTTCGGCCACGCGCGGCTCATCCTGCTCACGGGCGAGTGGATTCCGCCCGAGGAGGCGCTGCGGCTCGGCCTGGTCGACTTCCTCGCGCCGCCCGAGCGGCTTGAGGCGGAGGCCGATCGCGTGGTGCGGCTGCTGCTCGACGGTCCGCGCGCCGCGCAGGCGGCGACGAAGCGGCTGCTGCGGCGCGGCTTCGACGCGGCCATGCCGGCCGTGCTGGCGGAGTCGCGCGCGCTGCTGGCCGACTGCCTCGCCTCGCCGGAGAACGCCGCCGCCCGCGAGCAGTGGCCGGCGCGGCGGCCCCCATCCCCCGGTTCATCCCTTGGCCCCCAATGCTAGGGGAAGGGGAGATCGTAGTTCGGGACGGTTGGGGCTGAAGGCGGGGCGTAGGGGCTCCTCGGCTCCGATCAGAAGCTCCCCTCTCCATCGAACATCGCGCTCCACGCGGTGGCGGGCCATAGAGAGGGGCCGGGGGTGAGGCCGCGCGTGTATGCTGTGGGCGTTGAGCGGCGTGCAGCAAACGCGGCGGCACGGCGATGAGCGCGTGGACGGCCCGGCCCCTGCCCACCGGCACGATCACGTTTCTCTTCACGGACGTGGAGGGCAGCACGCGCCTGTGGGAGCAGCACACCCAGGCCATGCGCCAGGTCATGGCCCGCCACGACGCGCTGCTCACCGCCGTCTTCGAGCGGCACGCGGGCGTCGTCGTG